>NZ_JANSIB010000016.1:16188-30334 GCF_047461895.1 Synechococcus sp. R55.8
AGGGCAGAACGCAGGGGCTTGGGGATCTTGCCGGAAAAAACGTCCGCTCCGGCTTGCCAACGCAGGTACTTGAGCTTGCCGTCTTTATCGGGAAGAAATCCCAAAAACCGGCCTTCCGACTCAAACGGGATTCCTTGCTTAGGGAACTTGCTCATCTTGACCCCCAGCCTCTGTGTTGAGCTGCCAACAAACCTCTAGGCCATCCAATAACTCCTGTCGCCGCGCTGTGTGCTGACGGATCACACTGCGCACCTGTAGAACAGCCAATGGAGTACTCACCTCCACCCGCAGCCGACCATCTCCTGTACAAATCGCCGGGATCCCCAATTCCATCAGCCGCCGACCAACGCGCCAGCGCTCGCCCAGAGGAATATCCAAAAGATAACCGCGCTCAGAGTCCAGAAAGGCGGGGTTCATGGCCGGGATCAGCACCTCAGAGTAAAGAATAGTGAAGAGATGAAACAAATTCTCAATAGCCTTTCAAAAAAAAGCCAGAGGCCGGAAGCTAGGCAGGCTCAAGCCCACCTGTAGACCCTCTGGCTAGACTCTGCCGTTCATCAAGCCAAAGACCAGGCTATCGTTGGCCAGGAAGTGATGGAGATGGAAAGCGCGATCCTCTGTTTTCAACAGGATTTGCTCGTAGAGGTAGCGAGTGGCCCGATCCCCAAGGCTCTCCGCCTGGGCTGCCTGCCGCCGCAGCAGATCGATGATGGCCTGCTCTGCCGCCAGGTCGTTCATCAACATTTGCCGCGCCCCAAAAGCTCCATCCGGCTCAGGGGTAAAGCAGCAAAGCTGGGCCAAGCCGCTGAAGGTGGCTACCGGCACACCTCCCAGACCTTCCAGGC
Source organism: Synechococcus sp. R55.8 (assembly GCF_047461895.1). Classification (NCBI taxonomy): domain Bacteria; kingdom Bacillati; phylum Cyanobacteriota; class Cyanophyceae; order Synechococcales; family Synechococcaceae; genus Synechococcus; species Synechococcus sp. R55.8. The sequence goes on from NZ_JANSIB010000016.1 coordinate 17,034, forward strand.
GCTCTCCCAAGTCGTGGACATGCTCCCTCACCTGCTCGTAATGATCTTTGAAAAGCTGGTGCAGCGGATAAAACTCGGTGCCCTCCACCACGAAGTGATGCTTTTGGTACTGCAAATACAGCCCCTGGAAGCTGGCCAGCAGGGCGTTCATCCCCTCGCAAACCGGCTGGGTTATCTCGGTGCCAAGCAAGACAGGATTGTCGCGCACGCTGTTGAAAGACTGGCGCAGGGTTGAAGTTTCGGACATAAAACTCTCCAGCACAAGTTAAAAGGAGCTGTGAATCCTAGGGCGCCCGCCACAACGGGCCTGGGATCCCTGGGTGTTTGCCTCCAAATCTAGCATAGTGCAGAAAATGGCTCTTGTGAATAACTCTCAATAAACCCGTTGTTGCGGATCCCTTTGGAGTGGGATCAGGGCGCAGACAGATTGGCTCTTGGCTAGGTCAGTCTCCGGTATCGGAAGAAACTTGGCAGTAGGATCCGCCCTGAACTACCTTTGTGGGGCTATCGGCCTTAGGGGAAGAAGCAAGAAGCATGTCTCAGAAAAGCCCATCCTTCTTAGAGAAACTGACTGACCTAACCCGCCAAATTGTTGACCGTGCCCGAGGCATCCCAGAAGCTTCTGAATCTCTCGAGAAGCCAGAAGCCTTTAAGTCTTTCTGGAATTCGGTGTCTCAGATACTACAGAAGGACCTCCTAGAGGCGCAGACAGAGTTGGGCCACTGCAACATCCTGGTCATTGGCAAAAGCGGGGTGGGCAAGAGCACCTTGGTCAATGCAGTGTTTAGAGATGAGCTGGCCCGTACCGGTGTTGGCAGCCCCGTCACCCGCCACATTCGTCAGTATTCCAAGCCAGGTTGCCCAATCACCATCTACGATACACCTGGCATGGAACTAGACGGTGAACAGAATCAGCAAGTTCGCCTGGAGGTTTCCCAGCTTATCGAGGAGCTGCGCTTTAAGGATCCTGAACATCACATCCATGTTGTTTGGTACTGCCTCCACCACGAACTGAAGCGGTTGGAGGAAGTTGAACGCAAATGGCTAAAGGAGTTGGAACTCAAAGACGTTCCCGTCATCTTGGTCTTAACCCAATGCTTGGAATATCCCAATCCTGAAGAGAGCGAGTTTTTCCGGTATTTGCAGCATCAAAATTTGCCTGTCCGCTACATTGTTCCCGTTTTGGCCCGCAACAAGGCGATTAACCGGCAAATTACCATTCCTGCCCACGGGCTGGAGCACCTAATTGGCTGCACGCTAGAGCTTTTGCCGGAAGTGGCTCGCCTTGCCTTTATCCGCCAGCAATTGCTGCGGGTGGATCTCAAAGCCGAGGCTGCCTTTAAGTACGTATCAGGCTATGTGGCCAGTGCAGCGTTTATCGGGGCAGTGCCCCTTCCCTTTGCAGATGCCCCTCTGTTGGTTACAGCCCAAGCAGGCATGATTGCCAATATCAGCTTTATTTTTGGCTTCGAGGCTTCCCCTTCTTTTTACTACTCTTTGATAGCCGCTTTGGCAGGCACTACAATTACAACAGCAATCGGGCGAACGATTGTGTCCAACTTGCTGAAGATGATTCCCGGCCCGGGGATTGTAGGCAGCGCTATCCAATCCACTACGGCAGCCACCCTCACTCTCTCTCTGGGCCTGGCCTATATCGAGCTGATGAAGGCCATCGCCCGCGCCAAAATCCAAGGGATCCAGCTATCTCCAGAAGAGATGAAAGATATCTTTATACGCGAGTACCAAAGTTATGTTGCCTCGGGATCCAAAACTCTGAAAGATGACTTTTCATCCTAGCTTTTGCGTAGGTACTGAATCTAGGGCAGGGGAAGGTCGTGGGGTCTCAAACCCAAAGGTGCCATCGACCAGGTAGAGGGGGCGGCCTTTCACTTCTTCAAAAACGCGGCCTAAATACTCGCCAATCACGCCCAAGCTGATCAGCTGGATCCCGCCCAAAAACAAGATCATCACCGCTAAAGAGGCATAGCCAGGTACATCGGAGCCAAAGAGCAAGGTGCGGATGATGAGAAAAAGGCCATACAAAAAGGCTGGAACCGAGATCGCCAACCCTATGTAGCTCCACACCCGCAACGGCCAAGAGCTAAAAGAGGTGATGCCTTCTATGGCTAGGTTCCACAGCCGCCAGTAGTTCCACTGGGTTTTGCCGCGAAAGCGGGGGGCGCGATCGTAAAAAATGGCCGTTTGCCGGTAGCCCACCCAGGCAAAGATCCCTTTCATAAAGCGGGTGCGCTCTCGCAGCTGTTTAACTGCCTCCACCACCTGCCGATCCAGCAGTCGAAAATCCCCCGTATTGCGCGGGATCCGCACCTGGCTGAGTTGATCAATCAACCAATAGAAGCCGTTGGCTGTAAAGCGTTTTAGCCAGCTCTCCCCGCGGCGGCTGCGACGCACTGCATAAACCACCTGATAGCCTTGCCGCCACTGCTGCAGCATCTCCGGGATCAGCTCCGGCGGATCTTGCAAGTCGGCATCGATGGGAACAACAGCTCGACCAGAGGCGTGATCGAGGCCGGCAGTAAGGGCGATCTCCTTGCCATAGCAACGGGAAAGGTTCACCACTTTGATACGGGGATCCCGACGATGGAAGGCAATGAGCTTTTCCAGCGTGTTGTCTTGGCTGCCATCGTTGACGCAGATAATCTCGTAGGGGATCCCCAGCGGCTCCAAGGTAAGTTGCAGGCGTTCGAACAGGTGTTCCAGGTTGTCCGCCTCATTTTTGCAGGGGACAACAACCGATAATTCAACCAACTCAACCGGGGGCTCAGACAACATCGAGAGGTGTCAGAATCGGGATCCCGTAGTTGGCCATCATTGTGCCATCAGGGGGTGGCCGACATCTCCGCCACAATCGAGCGCAGCTCGTCTTCCGAGATGCGGTAGACCTCGTTGCAGAATTGGCAAACCGCTTCTGCCCCCTTGTCGGTGTGGATCATATCGAGCAACTCGTCCCGCCCCAGCATGCGCAGGGCCCCCTTCACCCGGTCGGAATTGCACTTGCAGTAGAAGCGGATGGTGCGCATTTCCGGCGCAATTTTCAGATCCAAGTCGCCCAGGCAAAGTTGCAACAGCTCCCGCAAGCCGCCGCCACCAGCCAACATCGGGCTAAATTCTTCCACTTTGGCCAAACGGGCTTCCATCTCTGGGATCAGACTGGCCGGCGCCCCTGGCATCAGCTGCAACAACACTCCGCCGGCGGCGCGTACCCGCTGCGAGTCAAGGTTTACCCCCAGAAGGACTGCCGAGGGAATCTGCTCTGAGGAGGAGAGGTAGTAGGTGATGTCGTCTCCCACCTCTCCCGAAACCAGCTCCACCGCGCTGGTGTAAGGCTGGCCATACCCCAGATCCCGCAGCACATGGAGGTAGCCATAGCGCCCAACGGCTTGGCCCACATCCAACTTGCTCTCGGCAGTGAGAGGAAGCTCAATGGCGGGGTTGCTCACATACCCGCGTACCGTGCCATCCAAGCCGGCATCCACCCAGATGTTGCCCAAGGGGCCATTCCCTTTCAGTTGCAGGTTAATCCGCGCCTGGCGCCGCTTCAGGTTGGCCGCTAGCAACAGGGCTGCGCTCATGGCCCGCCCCAAGGCCACTGTCGCCACATAGGAGAGCTTGTGCCGCTCCCTTGCCTCTTGTACCGCCTGGGTGGCCACCAAGCCCACCACTCGGATTTTGCCTTCTGCCGCCGTGGCCCGGATGAGGTGATCCGGCAGAGATGAGGGCGTACCCTCAGAAATACCTTTCGCTCGCTTCAATCGTTCTGACCCAGAGGCATCCGTCATCGCAACCTCAACGCATGTCTTAAACCAAGCCTGCAGGGATCCCCTGGCGACTCAGCCTTCATTCTAAGTGAGTCTAAGTGAGATTGTAGCCCCTCTCTTGCCGGACTTTGGGGAGGGAACTGCCCTGTCGGGGCGGGAATGGGACTGTCCCTTTTCTGGGAGAGATTTTAAGAAGTGTGAAGATCTGAGATGGCAGACGGCAAGCATATCGGAAAATAACTTGCGGGTATGCTCGTCATACTCTTTAAAAAATCGACTTGAGGATGGATATCCATGAGTGTTGTTACGAAATCGATTGTGAACGCGGACGCGGAGGCCCGCTACCTCAGCCCGGGGGAACTGGATCGGATCAAGTCCTTTGTTGCCTCGGGTGAGAAGCGGTTGCGCATTGCTCAAGTCTTAACCGAGTCTCGTGAGCGCATCGTCAAACAAGCTGCCGACCAGCTCTTCCAGAAGCGCCCTGACATTGTCTCTCCGGGGGGCAATGCCTACGGGGAAGAGATGACGGCGACTTGCCTGCGGGATATGGACTACTACCTGCGCCTGATCACCTATGGTGTCATTGCCGGCGATGTCACCCCAATCGAAGAGATCGGCCTGGTGGGTGTTCGCGAGATGTACAACTCTTTGGGCACACCCATTCCGGCGGTGGCCGAGAGCATTCGTCAAATGAAGCAGGTGGCCATGGGTCTGCTCTCTCCTGACGATGCGGCTGAAGCCGGCTACTACTTCGACTTTGTGGTGGGGGCAATGAGCTAATCCCTCATTGTTTTTGCCGCACAACCCTTTGCTGTTCGTCGATTTGGATTTAGGAAGCTCATCATGCAAGACGCAATTACTGCTGTAATCAACAGCTACGATGTTCAAGGCAAGTATCTGGACAGCTCGGCCATGGAGAAGTTGAAAGCCTTCTTCGCCACAGGCGAGCTGCGGGTGCGGGCGGCTGCCACCATCGCGGCCAATGCCTCCACCATCGTCAAGGATGCTGCTGCCAAGGCGTTGCTGTACTCCGATCTCACCCGTCCCGGTGGCAACATGTACACCACCCGTCGCTATGCTGCCTGCATCCGCGACATGGACTACTACCTGCGCTACGCCACCTACGCCATGCTGGCCGGGGATCCCTCCATTCTGGACGAGCGGGTGCTGAACGGGCTCAAGGAGACCTACAATTCCCTGGGAGTGCCCATTGGGGCAACCATCCAGGCCATCCAAGCCATGAAAGAGGTAACTGCCGCTCTGGTGGGTGCTGAGGCCGGCAAGGAAATGGGGGTGTACTTCGATTACATCTGCTCTGGCCTGAGCTAACTCCCGGCGTCATTGCCTCAGGGGAGGTGCATTCTTCAACGAGCACGGCGGGCGATTTGCCACAGGGATCTGGTGTGCTAGCTGAAGTACGCGAGCTTTCTGGGGTGAGTCGCCTGTTTTGCTGGTCAAGATAGCCCATTTTGTTGTTGAGCGGGGATCCCATATCATGCGCATGTTCAAGATCACGGCCTGTGTGCCCAGCCAAACCCGAATTCGCACCCAGCGGGAGCTGCAAAATACCTACTTCACCAAGCTGGTGCCCTATGAGAACTGGTTTCGGGAACAGCAGCGCATCCAGAAATCGGGTGGCCGCATCCTGAAGGTGGAGCTGGCCACGGGTAAGCCTGGGATGGACGTAGGACTGCTGTAGTTCCCCTATTCGTTCGTTGCTTTCCCTCGGATACTGAGAAATAGCCCTCTGCAGATCCGGTATGCCCAGCTCTGGAAGCTCTGTTCTTGGGGTTGGGGTAGCGGATCTGGCCGTTTTGTAGGGGTGGGGGTAGATGTTGCCTGATGTGCCGACCCGGTTGGAGCCAATCATCGCTGCCCACAACCTGAGCAAGGTTTACCCGGTGGCCGTCAAGGATCCCGGAGTGGTTGGCACCCTGCGCCACTTTTTTCGCCGCACCTATCGCCACATCCCGGCAGTGCAGTCCGTGAGCTTTCAAGTTCAGCCGGGGGAGATGGTGGGATTTTTGGGGCCCAACGGGGCGGGCAAGACCACTACCCTCAAGATGTTGACTGGTTTGATCTATCCGTCCGGCGGCACGGTGCAAGTGGTGGGTCATGTGCCTTACCGCCGGGAGCCGGCGTTTTTGCGGCAGATCACCCTGGTGATGGGGCAGAAGCAGCAGCTCATTTGGGATCTGCCGGCAATGGACTCTTTGCGCATCAACGCTGCCGTTTACGAGATCCCTGAGAAGGAGTTTCGGGAGCGGGTGGGGGAGCTGGCGGAGCTGCTCGACCTAGAAAGCAAGCTGAAGCAACCAGTGCGCAAGCTTTCCTTGGGGGAGCGGATGAAGGCGGAGCTGTTGGCGGCTCTGTTGCACCGCCCGCAGATCTTGTTTTTGGACGAGCCCACCTTGGGGTTGGATGTCAACGCCCAGGCCGGCGTGCGGCAATTTCTGAGGGATTACAACCGCCGCTATGGAGCAACGGTGCTGTTGACCAGCCATTACATGGCCGATATTACTGCGCTGTGCCAACGGGTGCTGGTCATCAACGCGGGGCAGCTCATGTACGATGGCGACCTCGAGGCATTGCTGGAGCGCTTTGCCCCCTACCGAGAGGTGAGGTTGAAATTGGCTCGCCCTTGCCCTGTTGCCCAACTGCAGCTCTATGGAGAGGTGCGCACGGACGGGGATCCGGGCAGCTGTGAGGCGCGGCTGTGGGTGCAGCGGGAGCAGCTCACCCAAACGGTGGCCAAGCTCTTGGCAGAGCTGGATGTGCTGGATCTAACGGTAACCGACCCGCCCATCGAGGAAGTGATCGGGCGGGTGTTTGCGGATGGGATCCCTTCGGCCAGCCCATAGGGTCATTTGCAACAGGGTTAGGTTGAGCGTGGGCTCCCTTCTTCCCCAAGAGGAGAGGGGCTGGGGGTGAGGGTCAGCAGCGAAGGATCCCAGCTTTGTTGGAAACGACTGGGATTCCCTAACCCTTCCCTCAGATCTTCTGGGCAGCAGCCTCGCGCTGGTCAGCCGTCGAGCGTGCCGCGTGCAGCGCAGAGTAGAGCTTGTTGAGGGCATTCATGTAGGCTTGGGCCGAAGCGACGATGATGTCGGTGTTGGCGGCATGGCCGGAAAAGATGCGGTCTTCGTGGCGCAGGCGGATGGTGACTTCCCCAATGGCGTCGATGCCGGCAGTAACCGATTGGACAGAAAACTCGATTAACTTGTTGGGGATATTGACGATGCGGTTGATGGCCTTGTACACCGCATCCACCGGGCCTGTGCCCACGGCAGCGTCCACCCGCTCTTCCCCTTCCGGGGTTACCAGGCGCACCGTGGCAGTGGGAGCCTCTCGATTGCCACACACCACTTGGACATGCTCCAGGCGGTAGAGTTCGGGCACCGGGCGAGTTTCGTCGTTAACAATCGCTTCCAGATCCAGGTCGGAGATTTCTTTTTTCTTGTCGGCCAGCTCTTTGAAGCGCAAGAAGGCCTTGTTCAGATCCTGCTCCGACAGCTCGAACCCCAGTTCTTTGAGGCGGGTGCGGAAGGCGTTGCGGCCCGAGTGCTTGCCCAACACCAAGGTGCTCGATTGCAGGCCGATGGTCTGGGCATCCATGATCTCATAGGTCTGGCGGTTCTTCAACATGCCGTCCTGGTGGATGCCGGATTCGTGGGCAAAGGCGTTGGAGCCGACGATAGCCTTGTTGGGCTGCACCAACATGCCGGTGAGGTTGGAGACGAGGCGCGAGGTGCGATAGATCTCCTGAGTTTTGATGTGGGTGAGGGGCTTCTCGGAGTCCACCGGCAGGCCGAAGTAGGGGTTGAAGTAGCTGCGCCGCACATGCAGGGCCATCACCAACTCTTCCAGGGCTGTGTTGCCGGCCCGCTCACCAATGCCGTTGACCGTCACTTCCACCTGACGGGCGCCCTGCTTAATCGCTTCCAAGAAGTTGGCCACCGAGACGCCCAGATCGTCGTGGCCGTGCACAGAAAGGATCGCTTGCTTGATGTTGGGCACGTTCTCGCGGATGCCCTTGATCAGTTGGCCGAACTCCTCCGGCATGACGTAGCCGACGGTATCGGGGATGTTGATGGTTTTGGCCCCCGCCCGAATGGCCGCCTCAATCACCTGGTATAGGAACTCGGGATCGGAGCGGGTGGCGTCCATCATGGAGAACTCCACATCGTCCACGAAGGACTTGGCGTAGGCCACCATCTCCTCGGCAATTTGCAGCACTTCGGCGCGGGTTTTGCGCAACTGATACTTCAGGTGAATGTCGGAGGTGGAGATGAAGGTGTGGATGCGGGGCTTGGCAGCAGGCTTCAGGGCGGCGGCGGCGGCCTCAATGTCCGGCTTTAGGGCACGGGCCAGGCTGCAAATCACAGGGCCATCGGGGGTTCCCACCTGCTCGGCCACCTTCTGCACGGCCTCAAAGTCACCGGGGCTGGCATAGGCAAATCCCGCTTCGATGATATCGACGCCCAGCCGGGCCAACTGCCGGGCAATGGCCAGCTTTTCTTCGGTGTTGAGGGTGGCGCCGGGGCACTGCTCCCCGTCTCGCAGGGTGGTGTCGAAAATGAGTACGTGATCCAAAGCTTGGCCATCAAACGCAGCGACCGCGGCAGCATCCATAACGGTTACTGGGATAACGAAACATTGCCTTACTATTTTGACATTAACTGGCAGGGGTTCTAACCTGGCTCGGGGGAGATTGGGGTGGGCTCTGTTAAATTGCCATTTGGCTTGTTTTCCCTGCGTTCCTCGGCGGCAGAAGGAGATGGAGAAAGGCGGATCCCGAAGGCGCAGGCGAGCAGTTGTTCATACTCTTTCTCATCCCTGAGAGGGCGTTCCCGGCGGCCTTCTGGGGTGGTCTCGATCCACTTAAAAGAGCCATTGGCGCGGGCGGTGAGGGTGACCCGTCCGGTCGGAGTGGCCAGGGTGCAAAGGCGCAGCCGGGTAAACATCGATTCTGGCGAAGTTTGGTGAAAGTGGCACATGGGCTCGAACTCCTGCAGGGAGCGTGGGATCCGATCCAGAAGAAATAGAGTTTTCCAGGTGCGATCCGGCTGTTCCTGCTGAATGAGCCAATAACGGCAAGCAGTGGGATCCCCTGGCCAAGGGGTGAGGCGGTAGCGTCCTTCAGCCTGGGCTTGAATCCCGGGATCCCCCAGCCGCAGCGGTTCGCGAAAGGCATCCCCATACCCCACATCTGCCAGCCAGGCTGTATCGCCAATGTTCACCTGCACAGCCAAGTGGTCGCACTCAGGCCCAAAGCGGACATCGAACTCCGACCGGCTCACCTGTCCTGAGAGTAGGTGTACCGAAAACCCCATCCCCTGCAGGGCAGCGGCCAGCAGGCTGTTCAGCTCGAAGCAAAACCCACCCCGCCGCTCCCGGACAATCTTGTGAAACAGGGGATCCCGCTCCAGGCGAATGGCACGACCCCGATGAATGTCCAGATTTTCAAACGGCACCCGCAGCAGGTGGGCTAGGTGGATCTGGCGGAGGGTTTGCAGGGTGGGCTGGGTGGGGCCAACGTAGCCAATCCGATCCAAGTAGGCCCTGATTTGGGAGGGGGTCAGTGGCTCTAGCATCAGCACAGAAACCGGTTGGCTGCCAAGCAAGCTTTTGGCCTACCCTAGCCTTGCCCCGGATCCCCGGCCAGAGCCAGAAGAACAGTTCACTGGAATCTGAAAGACGGCATCTTTTCCCCGGAGCCGATTTTTCTGTGGCTGTAGGGATCCCTGATGGCCAGGATATGGGCAGAGGATTCTGGTGGACAAACCGGCCAAAGATTGCCCAATATTGTCCACAAGATCGTTCAAAGCAGGTGGGAGCGCTACCGATGGCTGCTGCCCAAAATTTGCCCTCCGATGAGCTTTTTCCCATCACGCTGAAGCTCTTTGCCGTCTATCAAGAAGTAATCGGACAAACCGAGATGCGCCTGCAGGTGAGCCCTGGTACCACCGTCGGGCAGCTGTGCGATCAACTGATCCAGCGCTACCCCAGCTTGGCTCCTTGGCGCTCCCAAACCCGTTTCGGTCTCAACCTCAATTTTGTAGCTGCCGACACCCACCTATCGGCGGGAGACGAAGTCGTTCTGATCCCTCCGGTCAGCGGGGGCTGAAAAGGAGCAAAAGGAGAATGCTACGATAGCGGCAAGAAAAAAAGAAGGCGAAGCGTTACATGGCAGAATACACTCGGTCGATTTCCTTTTATGGGCGGGAAATTGACATCAATATTGGGCTGATGGCCCCCCAGGCAGGGTGTGGGGTTTGGCTGACTTCGGGCGAAACCTCGATTTTGGTTACCGCCACACGGCAGCCAGGCCGGCCTGGCGTTGATTTTATGCCCTTGTTGGTCGATTACGAAGAGCGCCTCTACGCAGCGGGGCGGATCCCAGGGGGATATCTGCGGCGAGAAGGCCGGCCACCGGAACGGGCCACTTTGATCTCTCGCTTAATAGACCGACCCATTCGTCCGTTGTTCCCAGAATGGCTGCGGGATGATGTGCAGGTGGTGGCCACCACCCTCTCGGTGGACGATACGGTGCCGCCCGATGTGTTGTGTATTTTGGGAGCCTCGTTGGCCATTCACGGTGCTCGCATCCCCTTCAACGGCCCGGTGGCGGCGGTGCGGGTGGGCTTGGTCAAGGATGAATTTATCCTCAACCCCACTTATGCCGAAATTGAGGCGGGCGATCTGGATTTGGTGGTGGCCGGCTGTGCCGATGGCGTGATCATGGTGGAAGCCGGGGCCAACCAACTGCCGGAAAAGGATGTGGTGGAGGCCATCGAGTTTGGTTTTGAGGCCATCCAGGAGCTGCTCAAAGCCCAACAGCAAGTCCTGGCGGATCTCAACATCACCCCGGTAGAGCTGCCCCCTCCCCCCAAAAACGAGGAGCTGATTGCCTTTGTAGAAGAGCAGGCTCAGGAGGGCATTCGCTCCATTCTCAGGCAGTTTTTGGACAAGACCAGCCGGGAACAGCAACTGGAGGAGCTCAAGGCCAAGCTGGAGGCCCAAATCCAGGAACGGCCAGAGGGGGATCCCTTGCGGCTCTATCTTCTGGAAAATCCCAAGGAGTTGGACAATCAGTTCAAGGCTCTGCTCAAGAAGCTGATGCGCCAGCAGATCCTGCAAGAGGGGGTGCGGGTGGATGGACGCAAGCTGGACGAGGTGCGACCGGTCTCTTGCCGGGTGGGTTTGATCCCAAGGGTGCACGGCAGTGCCCTGTTCAATCGCGGCCTCACCCAAGTCCTTTCCATTACCACCCTCGGCACCCCCGGCGATGCCCAGGAGCTGGACGACTTGCACCCGGTGGATGAGAAGCGCTACATGCACCACTACAATTTTCCGGGCTTTTCGGTGGGAGAAACGCGGCCTTCACGCTCGCCGGGACGGCGGGAGATCGGTCATGGGGCGCTGGCGGAGCGGGCCTTGGTGCCGGTGCTGCCCAAGGAAGAGGAGTTTCCCTATGTGGTGAGGGTGGTCTCGGAAGTGCTCTCCTCCAACGGCTCCACCTCGATGGGATCCGTCTGTGGCTCCACTCTTTCCCTAATGGATGCTGGGGTGCCGATCAAAGCGCCGGTCAGCGGGGTGGCCATGGGTCTTATCAAGGAGGGGGACGAGGTGCGCATCCTCACCGACATCCAGGGGATCGAGGACTTTCTGGGCGACATGGACTTCAAGGTGGCCGGTACGCGGGCGGGGATCACCGCTCTGCAAATGGACATGAAAATCACCGGCATCACCGTTGACGTGGTGGAACAGGCCATCCGGCAAGCCAAGGCCGGACGCGAGTTCATCCTCGACAAGATGCTGGAGACGATTGCTGCGCCTCGACCCCAGTTGGCCAAAACGGCTCCCCGTCTGCTCACGTTCAAGGTGGATCCGGAGGACATCGGCAAGATCATCGGCCCCGGTGGCAAGACCGTGCGCGGCATCACCGAAGCGACAGGGGCCAAGGTGGACATCAGCGACGACGGCACAATCACCGTGTCTTCCTCGGTGGGCGGCCAGGCGGAGGCGGCGCGGGCGATGATCGAAAATCTGGTGCGGCGGGTGGAAGAGGGGCAGGTGTATTTGGGCAAGGTGACCCGCATCATCCCCATCGGCGCTTTTGTGGAGTTTTTGCCCGGCAAAGAGGGCATGATCCACATTTCGCAACTGGCGGAGTACCGCGTCGGCAGGGTGGAAGACGAGGTGGCTGTGGAAGATGAGGTGGTGGTCAAGGTGCGCAGCATCGATCACAAAGGCCGCATCAACCTCACTCGCCTCGGCATTAGCCCTGAGGAAGCAGCGCGGGTGCGCAACCATCACCACTGAGGCTGCGGTTTTCCCCCAGCAACGGGGGGGCCAGGGATCCCCTCGACAGCCGCCGGCAGCGGCCAAAATGGCAGAGAAAACTCCATCGCGACAGCGGTGCGGAGCGCTTTTTAGCTGGCTCGCGTCTGCACTGCCGTTCGTGTGGTCGCGTCAGCGGTGCAAAGCCCTTTGCAATATGCCGGATCCCGTCCCTCCCTTTCTCGTTGGCCAAGGCTATACTTCTCCAGCTCGACTGTCCCCCTCCCGGCGGCGGCTAGGCTGGGCGTTGGCTTGGGGCTTGGGTTGGGCTGCTCTGCTTAACCTTTCTGCTCAGCATCCTTTGTTGGTGCGGATGGAGAGCGACGCCCAGGAGTGGCTGTACGCTTGGCGTGGCCCTCAGCAGCCTTCTCCCGAGGTGGTGATCGTCGGCATTGATGGTCGTATAGGACTCGATCGCGACAGCGGTGCGGAGCACGTTCCCGCTAACGGGAACAGCGGACAGGGGGAAAGCAATGGCCGCACCAGTGGTGCAGAGCACCTTGGCCAACATCAAGTTGACTTCCTTCTGGAACGGGCCAACTACGCCGGCCTGACGTTGCGTCTACTGGAAGAAGCTGAGGCCAGGGTGGTGGTGCTAAACCTGCCCAGCAGCTTTGTGGTACCTCAAAACCTGGGCAACGAGAACTTAGATGCCCCTCTGCGTCAGGTGGTGCAGCGCTACCCAGATCGCTTGGTCCTGGCCACCCGCAGCAGCGAGAGCTTTGGCCGCTCCGAGATTAACATCTACAACCATTTCCTGCCCTTTTCTTCCCTGCGGCTGGAGTACTTGGTGCCGCCAGAACATGTGCAGGGGGTGGTGCAACATCGGGTAGACAGGGCCGGGATCCTGCGCCAGGCCCAGTTGCGGGGGCTCTACCTGCGCCGCGACAGCCAAGAGGAGCAGATGTTCGCCTCGGTCGAGGCTCTGGCTTTTGCCAAATACGACCCGGAGCGGGCCAGCCGCTGGTTTCGCGAGCGGGGGTTGCAGCCGATCCAATTCAACCCCCTCGGATCCCAGCACGGGATCCCCATCATCCCCATCGAACGGGTTTGCCCTCCAGCTGTTCTCCAGGCAGGATCCGGGTCTGCTGGCTCAGTCGCGACAGCGGTGCGGAGCACTTTGGTCAACCCCAGCCAAGCCTGCCGCGGCCAAGAAGGGATCCCTCCCCTTGACCCCGA
>NZ_JANSIB010000016.1:30434-31863 GCF_047461895.1 Synechococcus sp. R55.8
TCAACCCCAGCCAAGCCTGCCGCGGCCAAGAAGGGATCCCTCCCCTTGACCCCGAAGTTGCCGACCAATTGCGGGACAAAATTGTCCTGGTGGGTTTTGTGGGCGGCTACCCCGAAACCTTCCCGGTGCGGACTGCGGATGGATCCCAGATTGCGGCGGTGGAGCTGCAGGCGCAAGTCCTCTCCAGCCTGCTCACCGGGGAGGTCTACCAATCCGTGCCGGGGGGGGTGGCGGTTGCGGTGGTCTTGCTGCTGGGAGTGGGAACGGGACTGCTTTTGGTGCTTTATCGTCCCCCCCTACGTTCGCGTCAGCGGTGCGGAGCACTTTTGAGCCATTGGGGCTGGAAGCAACAGCAGTTTCTCCTGCGACCCATGGTAGGGCTTGCCGTTTACGAAGGGTGGGCTGTGGCCCAGTTTCTGCTGTGGCGTTGGGTTTGGCCTCTCGTCTTGCCGGCCCTGGCCAGTGGGCTAACGGGGGTGAGCCTGCTGCTCACTTTGGTCATTGTGGAGAATCAAGAACGGCTCTTGGCCCAGCAACAGGAACTGGAGCGCCTGCGCCGGGCCGAACAGGAGGCCGCCATTGACCAGGCTCGCAAGCTGCTCTACCGAGTAGCCACCGACATTCACGATCGCGAGCTGCAGGAGCTGAAGGTGGTGATGGACAACTTGGAGAGCTTGCAATGGCAGCAGCATCAGGGAAAAGCTCCCGATCCCACCGTCTACGACCACCTGCTCGAGCAACTGGAGAGGATCGGACGCGGGATCCGGAATCAGCTCAACGATGTGCGCACTCTAGCTGCCAAGCTGCGCATCTCCCCCAGCTTACGAGAAGGGCTGCATCGAGGCATCGAGATCTATCTGGATGAACTGATCCAAGCGGGCAGCCTAACGCTATCTGTAGAGCGGCAACTGCAACCGCTGCAGGAGCCCAACACCGGTGAGTGGTTTGATCAGCGAGAAGACATCTTGCGCTTTTTGCGGGAGGCCATCGGCAATGTCATCGCCCATGTACAACCCCCCAAAGGCAATGCTTCCTTTGTCAAGGTGTCGCTGGCCCAAACGGAGCGCCACTGCTGCCTTTCCGTGGTCAACGATGGTATCGAGTACGCTCCCGGCCTCAGCGGCGGCTACGGCAGCAAGGCCATGAACACCATCGCCCGCTATCTACCCAAGGGATCCTGGCATCGCACCCGCACCCCAGAAGGCCATACCCATGTCGAGCTGCACTGGGAGATGCCGCTCTGAAAGACCTACACAGCACTGAACAGAACAGATTTTTGCTCAGCGCTGTTGCTTTCTTCCTGCTTCAGCAACCCTTAACTAGCGGTAGGTTTTAGACCTACCACCCCGCCAGAGGAGTCTCCACAGGCGTTAGTTCCCCCAGAGCTTGGGGTACATTTCAAACGGTAGCTGGGGTCTAGAAACATAAA
>NZ_JANSIB010000017.1:0-31706 GCF_047461895.1 Synechococcus sp. R55.8
TTCTCTATCTCGTCAGTGCTCTCTTTTGGCTCAAATGAAAGATCAACACAACCTAACCAAAGCTGATCCGGAGCAGGGAGAAATCATCCTCAAAGTCCGTCCGCCCCTGAAAGGATTGGGCCTGATGGATCACCTGATCCAAACTATTGCCAGCGCCCTTGCTCAGCAGGGCTATCAAATTGTCCAGCCCCCAGATTTCTCTCTGGGGGTTTATGACTTCGTAAACTCCATCACTGAACAGGTAGAGATGGCTGTTCTCGGGGATCCGCACCTGATCCCTTTGAAAAGTGAGGTCGGGCAAAATGCCAATGGGCAAGTTGGCAGTCTTCAGCAGGAGCGAATCCTGACCCTGGATGAGCAGGGCAGGTGGGTGGCCGGCACTGGCAAAAGAGAGCAGACGGGATCCCGGCTGATAAACCCCATACCAAAGGGTGAAGTACATCTCATGGTGGGATCCCATTTGAAAAGAGTGGTTGAGGGCACGCAAGACCGCGTCCGGCTGGCGGGGATCGGCATCGGCCAAGCCTTGAGTGCGCAACTGGTTCATCACCGACACCGACAACAGAGCGGATCCCACCCCATGCCCCGACACATCCAGCAGATAGATGGCCAGGTGTTCCTCATCCAGCCAATGATAGTTAAACGAATCTCCCCCCAATTCCTGGGAGGGTAAAAAGCGCCACTCGAGGGTCACTTTGCAGTCGGGAAAATAGGCCGGCTCCGGCAGGAGGGAACGCACATAGCTGGCCGCCTCTGCCAATTCTGCCCGTAACCTGGCCGTTTGCTGCTGCAGGTCATAGCTGAGCTGGTGTAAGCGCAGCCCGGCTCGCACACGTGCCCGCAACTCATTGGGGTCGATGGGCTTGCTTAGAAACTCATCTGCTCCGGCATCCAGGCCCTGGATGCGGTCTTCCACCTCAGTGCGGGCGGTGAGCAAAATAAAAAACGTCGTGGAAAACTTGGGATCGGCTTTGATGCGTCGGCAAACCTCCAGCCCATCCATGTCCGGCATCATCCAGTCACAGATGATCAGCCCCGGCACCAGCAGGTGGGCTTGCTCCAGCCCCTCGGAACCGTTGCTGGCCATCTCCACGGTGTAGCCCTGTCGTTCCAGGGATCGCTTCAACACCAGCCGAATCGTCGGATCGTCGTCAACAATCAAAATGGTCGTCATGACCGCTGCACCCCAATCCCAAAGTCAAAACGCATTCAAACCCAACTCCAGCCCGATATCCCATACCGATAGGCAGACCTCTCATCCTAGCTTAGGGGTTGCAGCAGGAAAACCGGCTCGGCAAGCAGTTCACGACAACGGGGAAGGCCTCAACAGCTTCATCCATCGGAGCTGAAGGTGCGTATCGATTTGTGGATCCTCAAAACCGTGGTTGCACGCTACCCAAAAGCTAACCGTTTCCAGATACTGGTGGCGGGAGACAATTCGAGGCAGATTCTGGGCAGATTCTTCTTGAGAGACTTTCATTGGATACAGAGATACAGATCACACTCATCCATCCTTCGCCGACTTAGAGTGAACGTTAAGATTCAATAGCCTTTACCGCATGAGCACATCTCCCCCATCCTTATCCCCTTCCGCCGTTCAGGATTCGCGGGCGAGCTTGCCTCCGGGACCTAGCGAAGCTCACAGGGGAGAAATTCGGCTGGAGGACTTGGACGAGAAGCAATTGTTGGCCGGCCTATCGTCGGTGGTGTTAAACCCGGCAGCTTGGAGTTGCTTCAGCGTCAGCGAAACCAGCCGCCTGCTACGCCCCCTGCAAATCTGCCCTGACTTGACGGGAACTCTTGTTCTCTCCCCAGGGGCCACTGCCGAAGTGGTCTATAAGTTCCTGCTGAGCGACGGTCGGATCGGGACTATGAAGGGGCTGATCTCCATCGAAGACTTCCGCAGCGAGCGGCTGCGCTCTGTTTACGATCAGCTTCACATCGAGAAGATTATACCGGTCTTCACCGAGTCGGTTGTGGTGCAAATCATCGACCATTTGAAACCGATTTTTGCCCGTGACTTGGATGAGCTGCTTTGGCAAGAAAGTTTTTACTTTACCCCTCAAGATCTGCGCCAGCAGGAGTTCTTGTTGCGCGGCCTACGGCCCGAGGCGATCCCACGCAGCTTTCGGCCTCACCTGCAAAGGGTCTACACCCAGATTATGAAGGTGTGTCGCAGCTTGCCCAACATCGCCTTCCAACTGTGTCTGCGAGCCTACCTGGAGTACAACGAGGTCAAGAACAGGCATCTGCTGGCGCTTCTGCTCAGCAAGTATTTTTACACGCTCTACCGCATTGGTGGGTTGGACGGTTGGGAAAGTGGGGATCCGGTGGAGCTGGGATCCCTGCGCTCCTCCAATCGGCAGGCTCGACTCCAGGCTCTTGCTCGCCTTCTAACCCTGGACAACGACAGCGACGCTCCCCTGGTGGGCATTGGGGGCAGCGGGCTGGGGGGCAGCTATTTCAGCGGGGAACGGGAGCCTACTGGTGTTGAGATGGTGAGCTCGGAGGAGATTGAAAAGCTGCGGCAAGATGTGGAGGTGGCCCGCGGCCAGATCGCCGAGGCCCAGCAGTTGGTAACTCAATATCAGGAGGAGAAAAAACAGGAACTGCTCACCCGCCTTCAGGATCCGGGAAAGTTTCTTCTCTTCAGCATTCATCAGTTTTTTGACACCCTCTTCGGATCCCTGCCCAGAGAGGTGAAAAGCGAGTACGGGGCAGTTTGGGTGCCGCGCACCTCCTACTTGGATGAGAAGGAGCGAGACAAGCTGACAGAGCATTTGCGCCACATCACCAGCGAAGCTTATTTGGTCAGCGTTCCCTTTGCCGAGGCCACCCTCATCGGCTATTGGCGAGTTTTGGCGGATTCCTTCTACAACCAATGGGTTTTGAATCAGTACAAACAGTTGCAAAGCTATGGAGTGGATCTGGAGCAACAGGGCATCCAGATTCTGGAACGAGAACGATTCCTGGATGAGGTTCAGTTGCGCTTTGCCGCCCGCCACCGAGAAATCGTCACCCAAAATGTGGAGAAGATCACCCAAATTGTGGTGGATAGCCTGGCCAAGCGGGTGGCCCTCAACACGGGCCAGCAAAGTTTTCAGGCTATGCGGGCCAAGTTGACCACCGTTTTGGATATGGACATTTCCCGCAAAGACGTGGGGGAAGCCAAGCGGCTGATCGACTACTTTACGGATGTGTTTTTGGGCAAGCGGGAGGAGCTGCGCTCCCCCTATCCGGTGGGCACGATTTTGCAAGTCAAGGCGGCCATTGAGGCTCGCCCCCCCGATAACCGCACCCGCATCGGTCTGGAAATTTTGGGTCAGCTCTACCGCGAGTACGTTCCTCTGCTGGGATCCGCACCGAAATAGGAACGGGGGCATAGCGGGGGATCCCGTAGGCCGACAGGTTTTGGGCACAATGGGGACTGGCGCGCTGTCTAGGGTTGGAGACGGAGATTCCCCATGCGCTACCGCCAGCTTGGCCACAGCCCTTTGCAAGTTTCCGAGATCTGCCTGGGCACCATGACCTTTGGGCAGCAAAATACTTTGGCTGAGGCTTTCGAACAGCTCGACTACGCGGTGGAGCACGGGATCAACTTCATCGATACCGCCGAGATGTACCCGGTGCCGGCGCGGGCGGAAACCCAGGGATCCACCGAGCGCTACATCGGCGAGTGGCTGCAACACCAACCGCGGCATCGCCTGATCCTGGCCACCAAGATCACCGGCCCTGGTCGGCCCTGGCATTGGATTCGCGGCGGATCCCTGTCCATTACCCGCGACAACCTCAGGCAGGCGGTGGCCGGCAGCCTCAAGCGCCTGAAGACCGACTACATCGACCTCTACCAGATCCACTGGCCGGATCGCTACGTGCCCCTGTTTGGGGGCGTTGCCTACGATCCCAGCCAGGAGCGGCCCACCGTTCCCATTGCCGAGCAGTTGCAGGCTCTGGCGGAATTGGTGCAAGAGGGTCTCATTCGCTACATCGGCCTGAGCAACGAAACCCCTTGGGGGGTGAGCAAGTTCTGCCAGGTGGCCGAGCAACTGGGGTTGCCCAAGGTGGTCTCGATTCAGAATGCCTACAGCCTCATCAACCGCACGTTTGAAATGGGCCTGGCGGAAGTCTGCCGCCACGAGCAGGTGGGCTTGCTGGCCTACAGCCCGCTCGGATTTGGGCTGCTGACGGGCAAATATCTGGGGGGGGTGAAGCCGCCGGGATCCCGTTTGGCCTTGTTTGAAGGCTTTGGCCAGCGGTACCGCAAGCCGAATGTGGAAGAAGCGGTGGCCGCCTATGTGCAAATTGCCCGCCGGCACGGTCTGACACCGGCCCAGTTGGCTTTGGCCTTTGTGCGCAGCCGCTGGTTTGTCACCAGCACCATCATTGGGGCCACCAGCCTGACCCAACTCAAAGAGAACCTCAGTTGCCTGGATGTGGAGCTGTCCCCGCAGATCCTGGCGGAGATCGAAGCGGTGCACCAGCGCTACCCCAATCCTGCCCCTTAAGAGGTTGGCGAAACCGACGGCCAAATAGAACTTTTCGGAAGGTTTCCTCGTCTGGGTGTGCGGTTTGGATATCCTCTCCTACACTTCTGTCCGGCCAACTTCCAGGGCCCCTCCCAACCGAGAGTGGGGATCCAAGACTGTAAATCCCGTACCCAGAACCTGAGGTGTGAACGATGCGTGAGCTTTCCCTTTGGCAGGGCTGGAAAACCGCCGCTCTGGTGATCAGTTGCAGCAGCTTGGCCTGGCTTGGGGATCCCGCTTTGGCCCAACTTTCTGATATCAGCACCTATTGGGGTGCCCAGTACATTGCCGGGTTGAATGAACGACAGATCATCGGTGGCTTCCCGGATGGCACCTTTCGCCCCAATGAATCCATCACCCGTGCCCAATTTGCCGTCATTGTCACCAAAGCTTTTGGCCTAGATACCAACGTTCCTGTGCGCTCCTTTGCCGATCCCATTCCCAGTTGGGCGGCTCCCTCCATCGGCGCGGCGGCAGCGGCAGGGTTTGTTTCCGGCTTTCCGGACGGCACCTTTCGCCCCAACGATGTGCTCACCCGTGCGCAGGCCATCACTGTCCTGACCCGTGCCGCCACCAACGGTAGGCTCATCGAAGATGCCGGCCAAATTGACGCGATCCTATCCGCGTTCGGCGATGCCAATTTGGTTCCCAACTTTGCCCGCGCCCCCATCGCGACAGCGGTTCAGGAAGGGCTGTTGGTGCTCTACCCCAACCCCACTCAATTGAATGCCCAGGCGGTGGCCACGCGGGGGGAAGTGGCTGCCCTTACCTACCAAGCGCTGGCCAAGGTGGGTCGAGTACCCAATTTGGATCCGCCGGTGGGGGCTGCCATCCCCGGCCCTGGGATCCGTACCGAGCTCCTTGCCCAGGTCACTCCTACGCCCGAACCCCTGGCCACGCCGGACATTCCCATTGAGCCTCTGGTGGAAACGCTGCCCGCCGCTCCAGAGGTGAGAACCTTCTTTGCCCGCGAAGAGCTGGGATCCGTAAACCCAGGGGATACCGTTACCGTGTTTTTGCTGGGATCCCCAGGTGCGCAGGGATCGTTTTCCATCCCCGGCATTGCCTACAACCTGCCGCTGCAGGAAACCCGCCCAGGGCAATACGAGGGCAGCTACACCTTCCGCAGCCAAGACCGGGCCTCAGAAGCGCCTGTTTTTGCCCGCTTGGAGCGGGATGGACTGGTAACCCTGGTGCAGCTGCCGGATAAGACCATCACCATCGGGCGGGTGACCGACACCACCTTCCCCACCATCAGCGAACTGGCCCCTCCCAACGGATCCCTAACAGACAACCCTCGCCCCTCCATCTCAGCCCGTTTCCAGGACGACCAGGGAATCGACCTCAATAGCTTTACCTTGCTGGTGAACAACGCGGATGTCACCGCCCAAGCCCAGCTCACCCGCACCGGCTTCGCCTACACCCCAGCCGAGCCGCTGCCCACCGATCGACCGACCTTAATTGCCGTCCAAATTGCCGATACCAGCGGCAACACTGCCATCCAGCAGTGGTCTTTCCAGGTGCAGGCCGCCCAGCCCACTGCCACACCGACCCCAACACCAACCCCAACACCGACAGCCACGCCCACACCGACCCCAACGCCGACTCCAGCTCTGACCCCAACGCCAACCCCAACACCGGTAGCTACGCCTACTCCCACACCCACGCCGGAAGCTACACCCACTCCCACTCCACAGCCTGGCGGGGAGCCTTCACCTTCTCCTTCTCCAGAAGGACGGTCTCCTGCAGAACCCAAGCCGGAGTCCAGCCCCGAGGCTCAGGAGAGTGAGGCTACAGAGTCTCCTAAGCCAGAATCCCCAGCCCCCCAGCCAGGGGATCCCGGCGGACCGACTCCTTCTCCTTCCCCCAGCCCCTAGGGAAAACTCGATCCAGACCCCGAACAGGCTCAATAGTGTTTTAAGAGCTTCCGATCCCTTAATACCTACTAAATCTAGTGGGCACAAGCGGGGCAGGATGTTAAGCTACTGCCAGTTGCGACCGGATGGGATCCATGAGCTCAACCTTGCAGCCGTTCCTGCATTTGTTGCAGAGGAGTTCCTTTTGGGGGGTGTTGATAGCCGGTGCCGTTACCCCGGTTGCTGCTCAGCAGTTCGAGTTCACCCCTCAGCCGGTGCCCCCCAGGGGGGATCCCGTCCCTACCTTGCCCTTGCTGAGTGCTCCGCCCTCCCCCGGCTCTGCCACGGCCCTGCCACCGGTACCTCAGGTGCCGCAAATGCCGCTGGATCCCACAGCTCCGGCCTTGGATCCGATCCCGGTGGTGCCTGTTCAAGCGGCCCCAGGTGGACAACTCCCCCAAGGCGAGGCCTATTCCTATCAACGTCGGCCCGACCTCAGCCCAGGTGGGGATCTCTCCGGAGCCACGCGGGGCGAGCTGCCTGCCGGCACCCGTATTCTCCTCACGGTCTACCGCCCCATCACTTTCCAGCCCTACCAGGCCATTAACGGCCACCTGGAAGTCTCCGAGCCGGTGGTGGATCGCTTTGGCCAGGTGGTGATCCCGGCAGGGAGTGTAGTGTGGGGCACTTTTGAGCCGGTTTACCGAGAACTGAAGTTGTCTGGCCGGGAGGCGGAGAGCGCCGATCCCCAAGAGCGGGTCGTCGGCAGCCGCTTTGTGGCCAACCGCCTCACCATTGGGTCTTCCACCTACTTGGTGAGAGGCCAATCTGCGCCGCTACCAGTCGGGTTGGATCGCAACGCCGATGTCGGCACAACTGTAGCCCGCGGGGCAGGCTATGGGGCAGCAGGTGGGTTGGCCTTGGGGATCCTCACGGGGGGATGGGGCTTTTTGCCGATCTTGGCCGGCAGCTTGGCCGGCGCTGCGGCAGGCAGTACCAATATTGACCGGGTGGTGACGCTGCAGCCCAATACGTTGGTGGAGCTGGAACTGACCGATAGCCTGATCATCCAATAACTGGTCAACGCTCTCTTGCGCTGGGGCAGGTCAGTAGAGTAGAAGAGAGCACCCTCAATTGCTTCCATGGCCTTCTGGATCTACGTTGTGCCCCCGCTGGCCGGGCTGGTGATCGGCTATTTCACCAACGACATTGCCATCAAAATGCTGTTCCGGCCCTACCGCCCCTATCGGGTTTTCGGCTGGCGCATCCCCTTTACCCCCGGCCTGATCCCGCAGAACCAGCCTCGTCTGGCCAAGCAGATCGCCAAGACCATCATGGGATCCCTGCTCACGCCGGAGGAACTGCACAATCTGGCCCGTAAGCTGCTGCAAACCGAGCGCATGCAAGCTGGGATCCGCTGGCTGCTGGGGGTAGCCCTGGATCGGCTGCAAAATCCTGAGCAGCAGCAGCAAACCGCCCAGGTGTTGGCGCGCATTTTGGCCGATCTGTTTAACGAGTCGTTGCCCCGCCTGGTGAAGGTGCTTGCCCGCCAAGAAACCTTTTTGGAAGGGCCGATTAACCAACTGTTCGACCAAGTGTTGCTGGAGCTGCGCCTCAGCAGCGAGCAGGCTAAGCAGCTCTCGGAGTGGATCCTGAAGCAGGCGCTGCCCCCAAAGGTGTTGCGGCAGAACTTGGTGGACTTTCTCACCGATCGCAACATCGAATCCCTTGACGAGGAGTTTCGTGAACGAGCGACCGGCTCCTACTGGGTGGTGGCCAACTTGTTCGGCCTGAAAAATGCCCTGTTGCGCCTGCGCACCTATTGTCTAGAAGAGCCGGAAGGGGCAGAAGCCATCTTGGAAGATCTGCTCAAAGACATCAACGCCTCCCGCCGCCTGACCGAGATCCTGCAGAACCTCTCGCTGCAAAACCTGCCGGTTTCCGCCGTGCGTCAGTTGCGCCGTGCCCTCCGCGACGGGATCCAAGATTACCTGCGCAGCCAAGGGCCAGAGGTTATCAAAGGGCTGGGGGAGACCATCGATTGGGAAAAAGTGGCCAGCCTGGTGTTGGGACGCCTGCGCAACTCCAAGGCGTTGATCACCTCCATCGATCAGATCAGCGCCGACCTGGCTTTGGTCTTGGAGCGCTACCTAGAACGGGATCTCGAATCCCTGATGATGCAGGTGATCCCGGTGTTGAACCTGGATCAGGTCATTGCCGATAAAGTCAACGCCACCTCCCCTGCCGACCTGGAGCAGGCCATCCAGCAGATTGTGCGCCAAGAACTCCAGGCCATCGTCAACTTAGGCGGCCTCCTCGGCTTTTTGGTGGGCTGTGTGCAGGTGCTGTTCTTGCTGGGCTGACGAGTTTGGGTTGGGCTTTGACTTTGGCTATGATATGAGGATGCGATTAACAATTCTCCACACTTCGGATCTCCACGCCAATCTACATCCCTGGAACTACTTCACCGGGATCCCTGCGGAGCACGGTTTAGCCAAGCTGGCCACCCTCATCAAGCGCGTGCGAGCAGCCAGTGAGGATCCCGTCCTGCTCATCGACAGCGGCGACACCATTCAGGGATCCCCCTTGGGCACCTACTATGCGCAGGTGGAGCGCGTCTCTCCCCACCCCTTGGCCCATGCCCTCAACGCCCTAGGCTACGACGCCTTTACCCCTGGCAACCACGACTTTAACTTTGGGCTGCAGGTTCTCCGGGATTTTGTCGGCGATCTCCGCTGTCCGGTGCTCTGTGCCAACATCCTCCGCCAGAATGGGGATCCCCTCTTCCAGCCCTACCTGATCCGGGAATTGGCCGGGGTTCGCGTTGGCTTGCTAGGGCTGACCACCCCCCGCATCGACACCTGGGAGCGACCCGACTACATTGCGGGGCTGCGCTTTGCCCCCTTGTTGGAGACCGCCCGCCACTACCTGTCGCTGCTGCGACCTCAGGTGGATGTTTTGATCTTGATCCTGCACAGCGGCCCCAACCAATTGCCCCCCCTGCGCACCCCTGAGCATTGGCACAACCCAGATCGCTCCGGCTGGTGCAGCAACAAAAGCCTGGCAGGGGAAAACGAACTGTTGGCCCTGGCCGAACTGGACGGCATTGACGTCATCCTCTCCGGCCATACCCACCAGACCATTGCCGGTCTGGGGGGATCCCCAGCTCTAGTGGTGCAGCCCGGCTATTGGGGCAGCCACCTCTCCCAGGTATCCCTGGAGCTGGAGCGCCAGGGCAGCCGCTGGCAAATCATCAGCAAAAGCGCACAGCTCCTCTCCGCCGAAGGGATCCCTCCCGATCCCGAACTCTTGGCCTTGACAGAGCCCTATCATCAAGCCACCCTGCGCTACATCCGTCAGCCCATTGGCCAAGCCCGTTCTGCCTATAGCGGCGGTCTGGCAGCCCGTCTGGGGGCCAACCCTCTGGCAGAGCTGCTCCATCAGGCCCAATTGCAAGCAGTGCGGGAGGCAGGATTCCCCGCAGAGCTCTCCCTGGTCAACATCTGCAGCAGCGCCGGCCTGTCGGCAGGCCCCATCTCCCTGCAAGATGCCTACAGCCTCACCGTCTACGACAACACCCTCTGCGTTTTGGAGATCACCGGAGATATTCTGCGGCGCGCCCTGGAACAGACTGCCGGCTATTTTCGCCAGTTGGATCCCAATCACCTTCCCGCCGATCCTGCTGCCGTCGTGGCCCCCGAAGCCCGCGGCTACACCTTCGACCTCTACCACGGCATCGACTACTGCTTCGATCTCACCCGCCCCGTAGGAAAGCGCCTGGTGACCTTACAATTCCGCGGACAGCCGGTGGAACCAGCACAGACCTTTCGCCTGGCCATTAACCACTACCGAGCCGGCGGCGGCGGCGGTTACAGCATGTTCCAAGAAGCCCAAACCCTGTGGATCTCAGCCGATAGCATCCGCGACTTTCTGGTCTACTATATTCACACCCACTCCCCCATTCAACCCATCTACAGCCCCAACTGGCGCCTAATCCCCGACTTGGCCAAGATCTACTTCCCCGATTGCCTGGGCCGGCCACGGGAACATCTGCTGGTCGGCTAGGAAAGAAAAGATATTGACTTCAACTGGCTGAAAGAGAACCCGGTAGAATACGATCAACACAGAGCCTGGTTTGGCTGAGTGCAGCGGCGGTTTTGAAACTGCCAAACTGGGGATATCCGAGTCACTGCTCATTGCTAACACTTGCCGACATCGCCCATGACTGCCGAAGAGAAGCAACCGATGGCCCCAGAAGATACCTATCCTGAACTACAGGAAGAAGAGATCGACGTAGAGGCAGAGCTGGAGAAGCTGATTTTGGAAGATAGCGAAGCAGAAGCCGGTACCTCCTCCGGAGAAACCGCAGCTGAGCCTTCTCCAGATCCCGGTGAAGCTCTCAAGCAGCTCCAGCACGAGTTGGAAGTTGTCCGCCAGCAACTCAAAGAGAAAGAAGACGCCTACCTGCGCCTCTACGCCGATTTTGAAAACTACCGGCGGCGTACCCAGCGGGAAAAAGAAGAGTTCAGCCAAAAAGAACGGCAGAAATTTGTGCTGGAGATCTTGCCTGTTGTGGACAGCTTTGAGCGGGCTCAGCAGCAGCTGAAGCTGGAAACCGACCGCGAGCGGGAGCTGCACAACAGCTACCAGAGCGTCTATCGCCTGCTGGTGGAATGCCTGAAGAAGATGGGCGTCTCCCGCATGAAATCGGTGGGCCAGCCCTTCGACCCCAACCTGCACGAAGCCATAGCCCGTCAGCCCAGCCCAGACTATCCTGAAGATGTGGTAGCCGTCGAATATCAGCCGGGTTACAAGCTGGGGGACTTGGTGATCCGTCATGCCATGGTGGCCGTCTCGGCGGGCAGCCCCAGCTCTGAACCATCCCCCCCAGCCCAAGCCACCATCGAAGCTGGTCCGGAAAACACGCCCGCCTCTCCCCAAAACCCCCAACCTTCCTAGCCGAACTTGCTCACTTGAACCTTGACAAACAGAGCCAGAGCAGTCTCAGAAACGCTACAGTAAAGCTACGGAGACGAAAGCAACGTCTGAAGGTTTCTGCGGGATTCTGGGCAGAATGCTTTTAAGATCCGTGGAATCGCGTTCTTGGGTTGAGACTTGGCGCACGGGAAGAGGGGGCTATGGGTAAAGTCATCGGGATTGACCTGGGAACCACCAACAGTTGCGTGGCGGTTTTGGAAGGTGGTCAGCCCGTTGTGATCACCAACGCCGAGGGAGGGCGCACCACCCCCAGCATTGTCGGCTTCGCCAAGAACAACACCCGCTTGGTGGGCCAACTGGCCAAGCGCCAGGCGGTTACCAATGCTGAAAACACCATCTTCAGCATCAAACGCTTCATTGGCCGCACCTTTGCCGAGACCGAAGATGAGCGGAGGCGGGTTCCCTACAAAGTCATCCCCGGTCGAGACAACATGGTGGAAGTGGCGGTGCAAGATCGCGCCTACACTCCGCAGGAGATCTCCGCCATGATCCTGCAAAAGCTGAAGGCCGATGCGGAGGCCTATCTGGGGGAGCCGGTGACCCAAGCCGTGATCACCGTTCCCGCCTATTTTACCGATGCCCAGCGGCAGGCCACCAAAGATGCGGGCACCATTGCCGGCCTGGAGGTGCTGCGCATCATCAACGAGCCGACAGCAGCCGCCCTGGCCTATGGCCTAGACAAACAAGATCAAGACCTACGCATTCTGGTTTTCGATTTGGGTGGCGGCACCTTCGATGTCTCGGTGCTGCAACTGGGCAGCGGCGTGTTTGAGGTGCAAGCGACTGCCGGCAACAACCACCTGGGGGGGGATGACTTCGACCAAAGAATTGTCGATTGGCTCATCCGTCAGTTTTTGGAGACGGAAGGGATCGACCTCTCGCGGGATCGCATGGCCCTGCAGCGGATGCGGGAGGCTGCTGAGAAGGCCAAAATTGAGCTGTCCAGCACCCAGGTTACACTCATTAACCTGCCTTTTATCACCGCCGACGATTCGGGGCCCAAGCACCTGGAAGTGGAGCTGACCCGCGGCAAGTTTGAGGAGTTGGTGCGGGATCTGGTGGAGGCCACCGTGGAGCCTACAGAACAGGCGCTGCGGGATGCTGGCCTCTCCCCTGCAGACATCGACCGCGTGCTGCTGGTGGGCGGCTCTACTCGTATTCCCGCTGTCCAGGAGAAAATTCGGCAAATCTTCAAAAAAAACCCAGATCGCTCCGTCAACCCGGACGAGGCGGTGGCCCTTGGCGCTGCCATCCAGGCAGGCGTGGTGGGTGGAGAAGTGAAAGATCTACTGCTGCTGGACGTGATCCCTCTCTCGATTGGGGTGGAAACGCTGGGGGGAGTCTTCACCCGCATCATCGAGCGCAACACCACCATTCCCACCAGTAAAACCCAGATTTTCTCCACTGCCACCGATGGCCAGAGTGTGGTGGAGATTCACGTCCTGCAGGGAGAGCGGGCCATGGCCAAAGACAACAAAACCTTGGGCCGCTTTCAGCTGACCGGGATCCCGCCGGCTCCCCGTGGGGTGCCCCAGATCGAGGTTTCTTTTGACATCGATGCCAACGGGATCTTGAAAGTCTCGGCTCGGGAAAAGGGGACAGGAATCGAGCAGAGCGTCAAGATCACCAACAACGGTGGCTTGAGCAGCAGCGAGATCGAGCGAATGCGTCGGGAAGCGGAGGCCTATGCCGAAGAAGATCAGCGCCGGCGGCAGTTGGTGGAAGCCCGCAACCAGTCAGATAGCCTGCTCTACAACTACGACAAAACCCTGCAGGAGCATGGCAATCGCCTCAGCGAAGCTCGAATCCAGCGGGGGGCTCAAGTGGCGGGCACATTGAGGGCATTGCTGGCAAATGATAACGTAGACTTAGCAACTTTACGGAACGCAATGGAAGAACTGCGGGCTGTCCTGCTGGAGATGGGTAGCGAGATCTATGGAGCTCGCTGAGGATTCTAGGCAACTGCTTGCTCTCCCCCAGCTCCGGTGCCTTGTAGGTCTGCTTCGGTTGTGCTGCCTGACAAGTTGCATCTCAAGTGTGTCTGATGTTTTGATCTTTAACCTCTTCTGAAGCGCTTCTATGGCTCGCGACTACTATGAAATCTTGGGGGTTAGCCGCGATAGCTCCAAAGAGGAGATCAAGCGCGCCTATCGACGGTTGGCTCGTAAGTACCACCCGGATGTCAACAAGGAGCCAGGCGCCGAGGAGCGCTTCAAAGAGATCAACCGTGCCTATGAGGTGCTCTCTGATAATGAGCTGAAAGCCCGCTACGATCGCTTTGGAGAAGCGGGTTTGAGTGGAGCTGCTGCGGCAGCAAGTGGATTCCAGGATTTTGCGGGGATGGGTGGCTTTGCCGACATTTTCGAGAGCTTTTTCACCAACTTTGCAGGGGCAGGAGCCAGCTATGCCCGCAGTCGCCAGGGGCCGGTACGGGGCGATGATCTGCGCTTTGACCTAAAACTGGAGTTTCTGGAAGCCATCTTCGGCGGCGAAAAGCAGATTCGCATCAGCCACTTGGAAGTCTGCAACGTCTGTGGAGGCAGCGGGGCTAAGCCCGGTACGGAGGTGAAAACTTGCCCCACCTGCGGGGGCGGCGGTCAGGTGCGGCGGGCAACCCGCACGCCGTTTGGCAACTTTACCCAGGTCTCGGTTTGTCCCACCTGTGGTGGCAGCGGTCAGGTGTTGGAAGAGCCCTGCTACAACTGCAATGGCGAGGGCTTGGCCCAAACCACGAAGAAACTGCGCATTAACATCCCAGCCGGCGTGGATAGTGGCACCCGTTTGCGGGTTTCCGGGGAAGGCGATGCCGGTCGACGCGGTGGCCCGCCCGGGGATCTCTACGTCTACCTATTTGTGGAACCGGATCCCGACTTCCAGCGAGATGGCCTGACCATTCTCTCGGAGGTGCGGGTGAGCTATTTGCAGGCCATCTTGGGGGCCAAGGTCTCTGTGCCCACCGTGGACTCGAAAGCCGGCCTGGAGGAAGAGGTGGAGCTGACCATCCCAGCCGGATCCCAGCCGGGTACAGTGCTGACCCTGGAGGGCAAGGGGGTACCTCGCATTGGCAACCCGATGTCTCGGGGCGACCACCAAATCACCTTGGTGGTGGAGATCCCCACCCGCATCAGCTCAGAAGAGCGGGAATTGCTCATGCGCCTGGCTGAGCTGCACGGAGAACGCATCAACAAGCGGGATGGTTTCTTGGGCGGGTTGTTGCGGGGGCTGGCCCAGATGCCTGGCAACCGGGAGCGTGAGGAAGAATGACTGCAGAGGCTGTTTCGTCGGAAGAGGTCAAGTTTATCCTTGACCAGCGCGGGATCCCTTGCCCACTTAACTACGTGCGGGCGAAGCTGCGCCTGGAGCGCATGGCTCCTGGAGAACTGCTGGAGCTATGGCTGGATGCGGGAGAACCTCTGGAGCAGGTGCCCAACAGTCTAGCCATGGCCGGGCATCGGATTGAGGGACAGGCAGCTTCCCCCGAAGGCCATTACATTCTCTGGGTGCGTCGCGGCACACCTGCGTCGCCATGAACCCGGTGAAACCGGAAGGAAAAGATTGTACCGGCTGGGTGCGAGCAGCGCAGGCCAACTTTTATCGCGTGCGGATCGATCCAAGTTTGGCTGCCCTCTTTCCCGAGATCCCGGCTCGGTTTCCGGTTGAAAAGCCCACGCCGGCAGAGATTCTCTGTACCAGTCGGGCCAAGCTGAAAAAAATGGGTCAGCAGGTGATGGTGGGGGACTGGGTGGAGGTGCGCTTGCCGCCTGCTGCCGCCGACCTCTGGCCGGAGCGGGGGGTGATCGAGGCGATCCTGCCGCGGCGCACTCAGCTGCCTCGACCCGCTATTGCCAACGCGACCCAAGTTCTGGTGGTGGTGGCCCTGGCCGAGCCCGACCCTGAGCCCAACGCCCTCAGTCGTCTGCTGGTGCAAGCCGAGGCCAGCCAACTGCGGGTTCAGGTGGTGTTGAACAAATGCGACTGCGTGGATCCAGAAGTGGCGACAACTTGGGTGGAGCGTCTGCAGAGGTGGGGATATGAGCCTCTGTTGGTCAGTGCCCACACCCGAGCTGGGATCCCCCAGTTGCAACAGTGCTGTCGAGATCAGATCTCGGTGGTGACAGGCCCTTCCGGGGTGGGCAAATCCAGCTTGCTCAATCGGCTGCTGCCGGACGTTCGGCTGGCCACTCAGGCCGTCTCCAGACGTTTGGGCCATGGTCGGCACACCACCCGCCATGTGGAGCTGTTTCCTTTGCCGGAAGGCGGTTGGATCGCCGATTCGCCGGGATTCAATGCTGGCGAAGGGATCCCGCCGGTGCATCCTTTGCAGTTGATACGGTGCTTCCCCGAAGTAAGGGATCGCTTGGGCGCCTGTCAGTTTCGCGATTGCCTGCACCATCGAGAGCCGGGCTGTGGGCTCCGAGATCTGGATTGGGAACGACGGACTTTTTACTTGCAGCTTTTGCAAGAAGTCCAGCAGGTGCAAAAGGCATCGGTGGGCCTTATCCAGCCTGGCCAAGATCCCAGTCTCGCCAGAATTGCGCGAAAGACCCCAATCTGAGGACTATAGTCATTCCAAACTAGATTGAGACACTCCTCAAGCATTCCGTGCAGCTTCTGCGACCACTCCCAGCCCCTCTTCCTTTGGGAGAGGGGAGTTAGAAACCAATACACAAATGTTTCATTCCTGTCTAAAATGACTATAAAACGACCGTAGAATGTCAGGTGGACCAGATCTTGCGGATGGGCAAGGTGAAGCCCGGCAGCACGTCCTCTCCCGATAAGGTTTCCGGATCTTCGACCAATTCCGGCGCTTGCCCTTGTCGGTAGATCATCACCCGCTTGGCCTTGGGATCCAGCAGCCACCCCAGCCGGCAGCCGTTGTCCATGTATTCTTGCATCTTGGCCTGAGTTTGAATCCAAGAGTCGGTGGGCGAGAGGATCTCCACCACAAAATCGGGGCACAAGGGCAAAAATCCTTGACGGACTGAGGGATCCAAAGCTTCCCACTTTTCAATCGGGATCCAGGCCAAATCCGGGGAGCGGTCGCTGCCTGAAGGCAAGGAAAATCCGGTGGAAGAATCAAAGCTTTTCCCTCGGCCCGATTGCCGATTCCAAACATAAACTTCCCCGGCAATTTCAAAGTTAAGATTGCCCGTTTCCCCACCGGTTGGAGACATGATGACCAATTCTCCTTGGGCAGTACGCTCCAGCTTCAGCTCAGGATTGGCGGCACAAAGCCGGATAAAATCTGCTCGGCTGAGGTTTATCAGGGGAGATAGATTCAGAGTCAGAGCAGCCATGGTAGTGTGACTCCGCCTGTTTTTGGCCTATCGCTCAACATTTTTACTGCAGCTGTTTCCAAGGTTGGGAGAGTTCTGCAATTGCGTGGGATCCCTGTCATGCAAGAGATCCATCAGAGTTGGTTGGGTTAAGGGCGTGGAAAAAAGCTGTATCAGGGATCGTAAATCCGTGAAAGCTACTCATATCAAGCCGACCAGATCTTGCGAATGGGCAAGGTGAAGCCCGGCAGCACGTCCTCTCCCGATAAGGTTTCCGGATCTTCGACCAATTCCGGCGCTTGCCCTTGTCGGTAGATCATCACCCGCTTGGCCTTGGGATCCAGCAGCCACCCCAGCCGGCAGCCGTTGTCCATGTATTCTTGCATCTTGGCCTGAGTTTGAATCCAAGAGTCGGTGGGCGAGAGGATCTCCACCACAAAATCGGGGCACAAGGGCAAAAATCCTTGACGGACTGAGGGATCCAAAGCTTCCCACTTTTCAATCGGGATCCAGGCCAAATCCGGGGAGCGGTCGCTGCCTGAAGGCAAGGAAAATCCGGTGGAAGAATCAAAGCTTTTCCCTCGGCCCGATTGCCGATTCCAAAGGGTTAAGTCTGTGGTGATTTCGGCATTCCAGTGGCCGGTTTCCCCGCCGGTTGGAGACATGATAACCAATTCTCCTTGAGCGGTACGCTCCAGCTTCAGGTCAGGATTGGCGGCACAAAGCCGAATAAAATCTGCTCGGCTCAGAGTTGTCAGGGGGGATAGATTCAGAGTCAGAGCAACCATGGCAGGCGTTTGGACACTCCTAAACCATTCTTAGAATGAGTCTAATGGGACCTCAGGATTTGCCCTCTGCTCTTAACCAAGCCACATCTTAACTGGGGTGAGGGGCGGGTTTGGTCAGGCCGATCACCTGAGTGTATGCACCGCGGGCCTGGGTTACACCAATGGTGTGCTCAGCTTTTTCGATCATGGGGCGGCGTAAACTGACCACCAAAAACTGCGCCTGACGAGATTGCTGCCAGATCATATTGGCCAATTTTTCCACATTGGCCCCGTCCAAAAACATATCTACTTCATCAAAGGCGTAAAAGCTGGAAGGGCGGAATCGCTGCAGAGCAAAAATAAAGCTGAGGGCTGTCAAGGATTTTTCTCCTCCCGACATGGCGCTGAGACGGCGCACCGGCTTACCTTTGGGGTGGGCCACCAAGGTTAGACCGCCTGCGAAGGGATCCTCTGGGTTTTCCAATTCCAAATGACCATCCCCATCGGAAAGTTGGGCAAAGATGGTTTGAAAATGGCCGTTGACGGCATGAAAGGCATCCAAGAAGGCTTGCCGACGCAGGGTGGAAAAGTTCTCGATGCGCAGCAACAACTCGGTGCGCTCTTGGTGCAGGGTTTCCAGTTTGGCGCTGAGATCCCGCAGGCGAGCTTGGGTCTGTTCGTATTCGGCAATGGCCAGCATGTTTACCGGCTCCAGGGATCGCAATTGCTCTTCGATTTTGCGTTTTTGCCGCTGCAGCTCGTCTAAGGTCAGGGTGGCGGGCAAGTCGGGCAGCGGATCCGGCAGCTCTTGAACCACCGCTTGCAGTTGGGTTTGCAGTTGGGCCAGCAGAGCCTCTTTTTCCTGTTGTTGGGTGAGGGCGTTGTAGCGTTCCCACTCCAGGCGTTGGATTTGCTGTTGTTGGGCCCGCAATTGGAATTCTTGCCGATCCCGCTCTTGGCGCAGGTGGGCGAGGCGGGCCTCGATCTGGCTTATCTGTTGCCGTTGCTCGGCAAGGTGCTGCTGGATGTGACCAAGGGTGGCTTGGGCTTGGACGATTTGCTCCTGCAGATAGGCTTGGCGCTGTTCGCTCTCTTGCAGGCGCTCCTGGTGGTGCTGGATTTGGGCCTGTTTCAGGTGTTGTTGGCCGGAGTTCTCCTGCTGTTGCCGCTCCAGTTGGGCCAGTTGCTGCTGCAGCTCTGCCAAGCGACTTTCTTGCTGCTGCACCGTCTGCTGCAGTTGCTGCCAATGCTGGTTCACCGGGGATCCCTCCAGTTGGCTGAGCTTGAGGGCGAGATCGGATAGGCGCTGTTGCAAGGGATCCCAGCGCAGTTGAATCTGCTGGAGCCGCTGCTGGATCTGGTGGCTTTCGCTTTGCCTTTGCGCCAGGGATCCCTGCAGGTGTTGCAGGCGGGCCTGTTGCTTTTGGCAGTCGGCTTGGTGCCGCTCCAGATATTGCTGGGCTTGCAGGGCGTCTTGGCGAGCCAGGAGCAGGGCTTGGGCCAGTTGTTTTTCGCGGGCTTGGGCTGCTTGTAGGCGCAGGGTGAGGGCGGCCAGCAGTTCCTCCAGCTCGGCCAAGCGGGAGCGCAAGGCGGCCTCCTCGGAAGGTTCGCCGGCAGAAAAGTGGATCCCAGCTCGCTGGGGGGCGCTGCCGCCGGTCATGGCGCCCGAAGTTTCCAACAGCTCCCCTTCCAGAGTAACCATGCGGTGCTTGCCGATGTGGGGCTGGGCCAGCTCTAGGCTTTGGAAAACCAGGGTGGAGCCGAACACAAAGCCGAAAACATCCCGGTAGCGCTCTTCAAAACGCACCAAACGAATGGCGTAGTCGATCAGGCCGTCCAATTTCAGGGGGCTGGGTGGGCGGGTGGGCTGGAGCTTATTCAAGGGCAAAAAGGTGGCGCGTCCGGCTTTTTCCCGCTTCAAAAAGTTGACAGCGCTCACGGCCACGGTGTCATCCTCCACCACCACAAAGTGCAGCCGGTTGCCTGCTGCAACCTCCAGGGCCAGTTGATACTGGGGATCCACCTGCCCCAACTGGGCCACCAACCCCAAAACCCCCGGCAGACGGGCACTCAAGATGGCTTGGGTCGCCCGGGATCCCTGGGATTCTTGCAACACTTGGCGGCGGGTTTCCCATTTGTCCAGTTGCCGCTGCTTGGCGTGCAGCTCGGCGGCCAGGCGCTCGTGGGTGGCGCGATCCAACTCCAGGCCGGCCTGCAGTTGCGCCAGCTCTTGGGCCAGGGTCTGAACCTGAGCTTCCGACTGTCGGCAAGTGTGTTCCAGCTCGGCGGTGAGGGCCAGGTGGGATCCCAGCCACGCCTCGATCTGGGCAATCTCCGCCTGGATCTCTTGGCTTTGCCGTTCCAGTTGCCGTTGTCGCTCTTGCAGGCGAATTTGCTCCTGTTGGAGAGGCTCCTGTTCGGCGCGAAGTTCCTCAATGTGGCGGGTGAGGTAGCGCTGCTGTTTCACCCAGGCATCGGCGGATTGGGCTAGGGCGCGCAGCTGTTCGCGGCTCTGTTCCAAGCTAATTTGGGCTTTCTGAACCTGGGCCTGCAGGGATCCCTGGGCTTGGGCCAGTTGCTCTTGTTGGCTGTGCAGGTGTTCCAGCTCCGCCTGCAGATGCTGCTGTTGGGCTTGGCACTCCTGATGTAGGCGCTGCGCTTGCTGGATCTCCTCCTGCCAGGCTGCGATCTGTCGGCTGACCTGTTGCCGCTGTGCTTCGGCGGCGGCGATTTGGGCTTGCAGGTGCAGGTATTCCTCCTCTCCAAGAGCATGGATGCGGCTTTGCAACTCGGTCAGGGCGGCTTCGGCTTGCTGCAAATGCTCGCTCAAGGTCTGCACCTGAGCGGTGGCCTGCTCCTGAGCCTCCAGAAGCTGCTGAATGGCCGCCTGGGTTTCTTCCACTTGGACTTGCAAATGCCGCCAAAGCAACACCTGTTGCTGCTGCTCCAGCGTTTGCAACTGCAGCCGCAGTTGCTGATAGTGTTGGGCCTTTTCGCTCTCTCTGAGCAGCCGCTCTCCTTGAGCTTGCCATTCCTGTTCGATGAGCCGAAAGCGCTCAATTTGTTCCCGTACCGCCTCCAGCTTGCTGTTGGCCTGGGCGATCTTGCGGTCGAAGGTGGCCACCCCCGCCAATTCGTCGATGATCTGCCGCCGTTCCTTGGGGTGCATGGAAATGATGCTGGTGACATCCCCCTGTAAAACGACGTTGTAGCCGTTGGGGTAGATGTGCATCGCCTCCAGTTGTTCGTGCAGCTCGCTCAGGGTACAGGGCACATCGTTGATGTAGAAAGTGCTGGTGTAGGGGAGAGAATCCGTCCCGCTATCGCGAGTGGGATCCTCAGCCTTTCCGGGCTTGACCCGCAGCCGGCGACTGACTTTCCATTCCCTGGGCTGACCATCTTCTCCTGGCCCCAGCTCAAAGGTGACAGAAACATGGGTTTCCACCTGCCGATTGCCGTTGAGGCTGCCGGAATGCACCAGATCCAAAAGCCTCTCTGCCCGCATCCCCCGCGAGGACGATAAACCCAGCGCGAACAGGATCCCATCCAGGATGTTAGACTTACCGGAGCCATTGGGGCCAGAAATAACCGTGAACCCCGGCAACAGGGGTATCGAGGTTGTGCTACCAAAGGACTTAAATCGGGTCAGCTCAATCCGCTTGACGTACATCACACCCCACATCTAGCGTGACCACCGGCAGATGATGGCAACAGGCTAGCATGGGTAGCAAAAACCTGTGCAGCCTAGGTCTCTAGGACAGCCTGGGATCCGCATCTGTGCTGACGAGCAGGTCGGCCTTTTGGAGAAGACGATGCACCTCTGCCCTCAGCTCCGGCCAGCGGTAGGTCAGTAAGTTTGCCTTGGAGATAAACAGCAGCCGGTATCCGGGTTTCAGGTTTGGGCACAGAGGGCGCAAGATTTCTCGCAACTGGCGTCGCAGCCGATTCCGTTTTACGGCAGATTTGCTCACCTTTCTGCCGATCACCAGCCCCACTTGGCTAGGGATCCCTTCGCACCCTGCGGGCATCGGCTGAAACAGCAGGGTCAAGCCTGCACCGGAACGACGTTGGCCCCCCTGGTAGAGCGCCTGAAAAGCTCGTCGATCCCGCAATCGATGAGGAGCCGGCAACATTGGGCACCGAGGAGAGTCTGCCCCAGAAGTCAGCGAGTTTTGGGCTGCAACGCTCCAAAAAACCAAGACAAATCAAATCTCTGACCAAAGGGCTTAGGAAACCGCCAGGCGATAACGCCCCTTGGCCCGCCGTCGCCGCAAGACCTGACGCCCAGTTGCCGTTCGCATTCTGGCCCGAAACCCAGAAACCCGAATGCGTCTGCGATTGGTGCCACGAAGGGTACGCTGAGTCATGGTGAGAAGCCAACCAATGAAGCCAAGATCATCTGCCAGAGCTGACCAGACTGCCATTCAGCCTGCTGGCAACTGATCACAGGTGGTTAATCTTAGCAGACTCAATGGAAAATTGCTAGATTGGCCACCCCGCGCCGAGCAGTTAAATTGGGAATCCCGAAGCTCCTGTCGAGGAAGCCGCCGCTGTTTCCTCTGGGCTTCTGCTGTGTCGCTCTGAGTGTGTGGTGTGGATATTTCCCTGGATCAGCTCTGGGATGAAGCCCTGTGTCATCTGCAGGTGCAGCTCAGCCGCCCAACCTTTGAGGCTTGGATCAAAACGGCGCGGGCTGAATCGTTGGTGGACAACCGCCTCACCATCTGTACCCCCAGCGAATGGGCACGGGGCTGGCTGCAAAAGCACTACGCTTCCACCATCACCGAGGTGGTGCAGCGGGTAGCCGGGATCCCTTTGCAGGTGGAGTTTTCCGTTTCCCCCCACGCTTCTGTCGAGGCAGAACCCCCTTCAAGAACCATTTCCCCAACATCGGGCAGAGCCGGCAGCTTACCTGCCTCCACCACCCTAGGACTGGAAGTCGGCGGCAGCCTGCCCATGCGGGCGCCGGATCTCAACCCCAAGTATTCCTTCTCGCGGTTTGTGGTTGGCCCCAACAACCGCATGGCTCACGCTGCAGCTCTGGCTGTGGCCGACAAGCCTGGGCGCGCCTACAACCCCCTGTTTCTCTGCGGTGGGGTGGGTCTGGGCAAAACCCACCTGATGCAGGCCATTGGCCACTACCAGCTAGAGGCAAATCCACAGGCCAAAGTCTTTTACGTGTCCACCGAACGGTTTACCAACGATTTAATCGATGCCATCCGGCGAGACAGCATGCAGTCTTTCCGGGAGCACTATCGGGATGTGGATATTTTATTGGTGGATGACGTTCAATTTATCGAAGGCAAAGAGTACACCCAAGAGGAGTTTTTTCACACCTTTAACACCCTGCACGAGTCCGGCAAGCAGATTGTGCTGGCCGCCGACCGTTCTCCTCATCTGATCCCGCGTCTGCAGGAACGTCTCTGTTCTCGGTTTTCGATGGGCCTGATTGCCGAAATTCAATCGCCGGATATCGAAACCCGCATGGCCATTCTCAAGAAGAAAGCCGAGTACGAGGGGATGAACCTGCCCGCCGACGTGATCGAGTACATTGCCACCACCTACACCAGCAACATCCGCGAGCTGGAAGGTGCCCTGATCCGCGCCGTCGCCTATGTTTCCATTTCTGGCTTGCCGATGAGCGTGGAGACGATTCAGCCCATCCTCAATCCCCCCAGCGAGCCGAAAGAGATCACCGCCGACATGATTACCGATGTGGTCTGTGAAGAATTCGGCATCGACCGAGAAAGTTTACTGGGATCCTCCCGCAAGCGTGACATCAGCCAAGCACGGCAAATTGCCATGTTTTTGATGCGCCACTACACCAACCTCAGCTTGCCCAAAATTGGCGATTACTTTGGGGGAAAAGATCACACCACCGTTCTCTATAGCTGTGAGAAAGTCAGTCAGCTACAGCGGGAAAGTCTGCAGTTTGAACGGCAACTGCAAAAATTGGTCGAGCGCTTGCGGGTGGTTGCCAACAGCCGGAGCAGCTAGGCTTTCTGTTGTCGCTGGGCCGTCTTTGAGGTGTTGTTGCCGCGCTGTGGAGCACCTCCAGCCTTGCCCGTCTGCGTGGAGAATCCCTCGGAAAGCGGCTACAGTAGGGACGCGATGCATGGGGTTGCAGGCGGTGAGACAGTCTGGCAAAGGGCTTCCCCTGGGTATGCTGCTCCTCTGGGCTGGACTGGTGCCTGGGTGGCCAGTTTGGGCCAATTCCACGCAAGCCAGCATTCAGGATCCGGCGCCGGCCACGCTCTCAGCCGCTTTGGATTTGGGCTTGGATAGCCAACTTTTGGAAGGCAGCCCCGTGTTGCGCCGCTGGCTGCAAAACCCGCCCCATCTCCTGGAAGAAATCCGCAACACCCCTGTCTTGCCCACGCGCTTGCAGGCCGGCTTCGAGTCCTCTTCTCACTGGCGAATCAGCCTACAAGACTTGCGTCTGGGAGATCGCCTCACCCTCAGTGGTGACTATCGCCAATCTTCCGAACATCCCGAAGTGCGCCAGTACGGGTCGGAAATGCGTTACTTTCTGGCCCCCATGGGATCCCGTTTTAATCTGGCGCCACAACTGGGGTATCGGGCTTTGGAACAAAAGAACCGCAGCCTCAGTGGAGTTAGCTATGGGGCTTTTGCTGTTTTGGCCTTGGCTCCGGGAGGTGTAGATTTGACCGGCAGCTACAGTTGGGTTGCCCCCCAGGAGCCGGAAGAAGGACAGGCCACCCTGGCGGAGCTCACTGCTGCCTACGCCATTAGCCCTTCCTTTCGTCTTTCTGCTCGCTATAGCCTGCGCAACTCGACCCTGGATCGGGAGTTTAGCTTTGGCGTTGGGCTGGAGTGGATCCCATAGAGTGCGCCCTCACTCCTAGTCTCTCTCTTGGTGGAAGAGGGGAGCCAGGGATCGGCATGACTTGGATTGGGGTAATGGCTCCGACATCGACTCGATGGCCACTGCACAACTTAACCCGGCCAAGATCAGAGGCGCACTGCCCGCACAAAGGCCACCCAACCCAAGCTGAGATAACGCTCCAACTGCAGCCCCACCTGTTGAAGGTGCTCACGCAACTGGGTTTCCGAGAAAAAATGAAGGCCGGTGGCTTCCAGCCATTGCTGCACCATCTGCCCCCATCCCTGTACCTGCTGGCTGTGCATCGAGACAAAGGCCCCTCCCGGTTTCAAGACGCGGGCAATTTCCCGCAAACAGGGATCCAAAGGCACTTCGTTCAAGGTGGCCCCGCTGATCACCGCCCCAAAAGTTCCAGAGGCGAGGGGAAGCTGTTCAGCCCGAGCCCGCATCAGGCTGTAGTGCTGCCAGTGGGGCTGCGCTTGTTGAGCGGCTTCCGCCAATACCCCTGCTGCATTGTCCAGGCCGATCACCGTCCGTTGTGGATCCTTGGCCAGGAGCAAGCGGCTCCAGTACCCCCCGGCAGTGCCCAAATCCAAGATGGGATCCCCCTCCCCCACCAACTCGGCCAGCAGTTGACTCTCCCGCTCGCTCCCAAAGCTCTCTCCCGTCAGCAGCGACAGGGCCCAGGGCCGCCAGAGGCGATCGTAGCCCCAGGCAAACCCAGGCAGATGGGCAATGGCTTGGGCCGGCGTGAGATGCAGGTCCGATGAGCTGCCGATAAAATCCACAGCCCCAGAAGCGGTGATGGGGTAAATTTGGCCACAACTGGGACAATAAACCCGATCTGCCACGGATCCCTGTTCCCGCCCTGGTGATTGGGTCAACCCTTCCCGACCGCAGCTCAGGCAGCGATAAAGGTGAACCGGCAAAGCAGAGAGCGAAGAGAGCATGCGACAGCCCAACGCAACCCAAAACTCGCGAGGAAAAGGGGGCAGCTGCCGGGATCCAGCCCCAACAACCCCCCCAGTTGTCTATCTGGCAATGGAGATGGGATCCCTTAGACCAACTTTGGACTCCGTCCCGCTTCCGCAAGTGGACTGGGCAGGCCGACCTTCTCCGGGATGGGCACATACTCTGAGACAATCGCCCGGAATTCGTCGCCATCCAGGGTTTCCCGTTCCACCAAGGTATCGGCCAATCGATCCAGCAGAGGGCGGTGCTCCAGCAAAATCTGCTTGGCCTTCTGGTAGCAGCTCTCCAGGATCTGCCGCACCTGGCGGTCGATCTTGGCGGCCACATCCTCCGAGTACTCGACGCGGTTCATCCAGCCGCCGCCCAAGAATACCTCGTTGTTGGGGGGATCCAGCATCAAGGGCCCCAGCTCAGACATGCCAAAGCGGGTCACCATCTGCCGCACCAGATTCGTGTTCTGCTGCAGGTCGTTGCTGGCTCCGGTGGTCACTTCCGAGTAGCCGAAGACGATCTCTTCGGCCGCCCGACCGCCAAAGCCCACCACCACCCGATCCAGCAGCCAAGCGCGGCTGTACATGCCGGAGTCGATCTGCTCCTCGTTGGGCAGTTGCTGGGCAAAGCCACCTGCGCCGCCGGAACGGGGGATGATGGTCACCTTGTTCAAGGGATCCGCGTGGGGCAAAAGTGTCATCAACAGGGCATGGCCACACTCGTGGTAGGCGATCAGGCGCTTGCTCTTGCCGTCCAACAGCGGGGGCTTGGTCAGGCCGATGGTGATGCGGTCGATGGCATCGTCAATGTCTTGGTTGGTGATGGCCATGCGCTGACGGCGGGCCGCCAAAATGGCCGCTTCATTGAGCAGGTTGGCCAGATCCGCGCCGGCAAAGCCGGGGGTACGGCGGGCAATCGCCTCCAGGCTGACCTCTTCCGCCAGCTTCTTGTTGCGGGCATGCACCCGCAAGATCTCGTAGCGCCCCTTGAAACTGGGCCGATCCACCGTAATCTGGCGGTCGAAGCGCCCCGGACGCAAGAGAGCGGCATCCAACACATCAGGGCGGTTGGTGGCGGCAATCACGATAATGCCGGTGTTGCCCTCAAAGCCGTCCATCTCCGTGAGCAACTGGTTCAGGGTTTGCTCGCGTTCGTCGTTGCCACCGCCGATGCCAGCCCCCCGCTGCCGGCCCACCGCGTCGATCTCGTCGATGAAGACGATGCAAGGCGCATTCTCCTTGGCCTTCTTGAAGAGATCCCGCACGCGAGAGGCGCCCACCCCGACAAACATTTCCACAAACTCAGAGCCGGAAAGGCTGAAAAAGGGCACTCCTGCCTCGCCGGCAATGGCCTTGGCCAGAAGGGTTTTGCCCGTCCCCGGCGGCCCCACCAACAACACACCCTTGGGGATCTTGGCCCCAACAGCGGTGAAGCGCTCCGGCTTCTTCAGGAAGGTAACCACCTCTTGCAATTCTTCTTTGGCCTCTTCGATGCCGGCCACATCGTCGAACTTAACGCCGGTTTTGGCTTCCATCTGGAAGCGGGCCCGCGATTTGCCGAAGTTCATCGCCTGCCCAGGGCCGCCCGCTCCGCCACCGGCACGCCGCAGGAAAAAGAACAACCCTCCCAACAGCAACAGCGGGATCACCAGGTTGCCCAGAAGCGCCCAAAAGGCGCTGCCATTGCGGGTGGGTACCACTGCCACTTCGATCCCCTGCTCGGTGAGGCGGTCCACCAGTTGCGGTACGGTGTTGGGCAGCAGGTTCACTCGGTAGCGGGTGGAATGCTGGGTCTGGGGATCCACAGCCGTAACTTCAGCTACCAGATTGTTGTCCGTGAGGCGCACATCCGTAACCCGCCCCTCCTCGACGTAGCGCAAAAAGCGATCGTAGGTGAGGGCCGAGGCCAAAGCTGCATGGGCGGGTGCAGGCTGCAGCACCAGGCCGGATCCCTGCCAGAGACAGAAGCCCAGCATGAGGGCGATCAGCCAGCGCTGGGGAGATAGAGGCTTGTTCATAGGGAAGAGAACGCTCGGTTATTAAAAGTCCTTTAACAAACTTAACCTGTCCCTCCTGGAAGGCACAACCCTACCCCCGCAAGGATGAGCTCCTGAGGGATCCCTGCCCCATCCGATGCCCGCCACCAGCCTGCAATTAGGCCGAGCCGGGGGATCCCAGACCATCCAGCCCATAGACGCGCCGCCACATGGAGTCAGCCAGAGCAGCGGGCATGAGCCGCATCAGCCCCAACGCCACCTTACCCCCCGTGAAAGCGGTGTAGCGGTCGGAAGGGTGAGGATCGGTCATCGCCCTCAGGATCGGCTCCACCACCTTCTCCACCGGCCAGGCCATTTTGCTGAACGAGCTGGCCAGATCGGCGGTCTTGTCCAAGATCGCCTTGTAGGGGCCGTTGGGGTTGACAACAGCGGCAAAGGTTTCTTCCGCCACGCGGCCAAACTCGGTGGCCACCGGCCCCGGCTCGATCAAGATGACCTTGATGCCGAAGGGGGCCACTTCCACCCGCAGGGCGTCGCTGAGGGCTTCGACAGCAAACTTGGTGGCGCTGTAAACGCCGCTGAAAGGCATGGACAGCTGGCCGGCCACCGAGCTGAGGTTGAGGATGCGGCCACTGCCCCGTTCCCGCATTTGGGGCAAGAGGGCACGGGTGAGGGCGTGCAAGCCAAATACATTCACCTCAAACTGGCGCCGCATGGCCGCCACATCCACCTCTTCCACCGGCCCCATCTGGCCATAGCCGGCGTTGTTCACCAGGATATCCACCCGGCCAAAGTGATCCAGAGCCTTTTGGGCCAGCGCCTCCACCTGGGCCGTATCGGCCATGTCGGTGGGCACCACCAGCGCCTCCGCTCCCCGACTCTCCACCAAGTCTTTGACGTTTCGCAGCAGCCCTTCCCGGCGGGCCGCCAGCACCAAGCGAGCCCCGCGTTTGGCCGCCTCCAGAGCGACGGCTTCCCCAATTCCAGCAGAGGCGCCGGTAATCAGCACCACCTGATTTGCAAGTGAAGGCAT
Organism: Synechococcus sp. R55.8; assembly: GCF_047461895.1. NCBI lineage: Bacteria > Bacillati > Cyanobacteriota > Cyanophyceae > Synechococcales > Synechococcaceae > Synechococcus > Synechococcus sp. R55.8. The sequence goes on from NZ_JANSIB010000017.1 coordinate 28,260, forward strand.
GGTTTCTTTTATCCAAACTCTCCACCATCCTAGAAGAACGACTGGGATCCCTGGAGAGGGGCAGCTCCGTCTTCCGAACTTCTGGATTCGGCATCCGCTATCATGGCTACATTGGGTAAACCCAGAAAACAGCCGGGACAAAGCCCGATAGACAGGTCTCTGCTTGGGCTGAAGTCCTATGGTGCTTTGATTTAAAGTAGAGAGTTGTGTATAGGGTGCAGCGACTGTGAAGTACTTCTGCAGGCGAGTTGGCCGAGGTCGATCTCTCTCCCCGGAAGAGCGTTGGGTTGTTACTGAGGTTCGATTGGCTCAATTGCTCAGGGCAGCGGAAGCCAACTTGCGGGCCAATTCTGAGTTGCGCCAACAGCAGCAGGAGCAGCAAAAGCAACTGGAAGCCGAGCGCCGCCACAGCGAAGCCCTAAGAGACTCGACCGCCGATTTGCGCACCAGCGTGATGGAGCTGCGGGAAGGACAGGCCCTTTGGCAGAGCCATGTGGAAGAGCTGCGCTCTTGTCTGCGGGAGCTGCTCAAGGAACAAAGCGAACTGGTGCAGATTGTTGCCCAGCAGCAGCACATCCTGAAGGATTGTCAGGAAGTCATCCGCGCCATGCTGGAGCAAATGCGAGATGACCACCGAGACTTCCGCTCTGCCATCAGCATTTTGCTGGAGGAGCTGCACCAAACCGTGCGCTGTTTGGTTATCAGGTCAGGTGGCACCCTACCCAAGCCCGTTCGCCATCCCGAAGTGCCGGAGACGGATCCCGGCTCCCCGCCGACCGATTCGGCCTCGCCTGGGGAAGGCTCTTCGTCCTAGGGATCTTCTGCTCCCCCAAGAGCTATCCCACATCGCCTTCCGGCAGCCACTGCGGCCAGAACAGGCGCAACTCCCTGACCCGCTCCCCTTTGACCAGGAGGGATCCGCCCCCGGAGCGGCTTTGCAGCGGGATCTCGGCAGGAGAGAAGGAGTACACCTGTTCAGACTCTGTGATCACATCCAGTTGCAGATGGGAAGGCCTCTCCAGCTCGGGGGGGAGACCCACCAAGCCCACCAGCACATCCCCTCGGTCGGAGAAGTGAAAGGCCGGCACGCCCACTTGACCCCGCTCCAGGATGGGGATCTCCCTCAGGGGCAAGCGCTTCAGGTGGCCCAACCGGCTGGCCAGAACCAGGATCCCTTGCGGGGGCAGCAGCGCCATACCAACTATTTGCTCGGCGCGCCCCAAACGCAGGGCCGGCGATCCCATAGCCGCCCGACCCATCAGGGGAATCTGTTGGACATCCAGCCGCAGCACCCGTCCCCCTGAAGTAGCCAGGACGACGCTGTAGCCTTGGTGGCCGGGATCCCAAAGGGCTGCCCAGCCCAGCTCATCTCCCTCTTTTAGCTTTAGGACGGTGGATCCCCGTTGGGTAAGGCCCATCAACTCTGCCAGGGCCAGCCGCTTGATCCGCCCCTGCCGGCTGAGCACCACCAAACTTGCCTTGCCCGGATCCGGAGCCAACGTGAAGGTGGCAACCATCGGCTCAGGGTTGGGAAGAAGGGTGAGCAGGGGTACCCCCCGTGAAGAGCCAGTGCTGAGGGGGATCCCTGCGATGGGCACGGTAAAAGCCTTGCCGCCAGCGGTGAGCACCAAGATTTCCTGCTCCAGCGTGACGCATTCCAGGCCGACCAGCACATCTTCCCCCAGTTCCCGTTGCGCCGGGTTGCTGCGGGAGCGACGGCTAGGCAGAGGCAGGCGGCGCACATAGCCCTTGCGGGTGAATTGCAGCAAGAAGTGGGTCTCTTCCGTCTCTTCGCCGCTGGGGATTTGGGCCACTTCCGCTTCCAGCTCCGAGGCCGAGAGGATCTGGGTGCGCCGGGGATCCCCGAAGGTCTTTTTCAGGTGTCGCAGCTCTTTTTTCAAATAATTCAAGAGCTTGCGGCGGTCGCTGAGGAGCCCCTGCAGTTCTTCGATGCGGGTCTGCAACTGGGCGTGTTCCTGGTGCAGCCGTTCCCGCTCCAATCCCGTCAGGCGACGTAGAGGCATGGCCAAAATCGTCTCTGCCTGCTGGGGGGTACAGCCCAGGCGAGTTTGCAATTGGGCTTTGGCCGTGGTGCCATCGGGCGCTTGCCGCAGCAGCTCGATCACCCCCTCCAGATCCGCCAACGCCAGCAACATTCCTGCCACCTCTTCCGCCTTGCGCTGCACCTGCTGCAACTCGGCACGGAACATCCGGTTGAGGGTGGCCTCGCGAAATTGCAAGAAGTGTTGCAGGATGTCCTTGAGGCTGAGCTGCCGCGGTTCCCCGTTCACCAAAGCCAGCAGGATGGCTCCAAAGTTGCTTTGCAAAGGGGTGAGCTTATACAACTGCTGCAAAACCGCCTGCGGGTTGGCTTCTCGCTTCAGCTCCACCACCACGCGAATGCCGCTGCGATCCGACTCATCGCGCAGATCGGCGATGCCGCTGATGCGGTCTTGGTTGGCCAGCTCGGCCACTTTTTCGATCCAGGCGGCTTTGTTCACCTGGTAGGGAAATTCAGTGATCACCAGAGCAGGCCGCCGGTGGCGTCCTTTGCCCGGCTGGATCTCCTCAAATCGGGCTACCCCCCGCAGGGTGATGGAACCGCGCCCGGTGAGGTAGGCTTCGCGGATCCCTTGGGTGTCTAAGATTTGGCCGCCGGTGGGAAAATCCGGCCCCGGGATCCACCGCAACAGTTCCTCAGGGCTGAGGTCGGGATGGTCGATCAAAGCCAACAGGCCATCCACCACTTCCCCCAGGTTGTGGGGTGGGATATTGGTGGCCATGCCCACAGCAATGCCGGCAGAGCCGTTGAGCAGCAAAATGGGCAAGCGGGCCGGAAGAACGGTGGGCTCCGCCTGGGATCCGTCGAAATTGGGCATGAAATCGACGATCTCTTCCGATACCTGCTCCAGAAGCGCTGTGTGGCTCAGCTCCGCCAGCCGGCACTCCGTGTAGCGCATAGCCGCCGGCGGGTCATCATCCACAGAGCCGAAGTTGCCGTGTCCCGCCACCAGGGGATAGCGGCTGGAAAAGTCTTGTGCCATGCGCACCAGCGCGTCATAAACTGCCTGATCCCCGTGGGGGTGATATTTCCCCAGCACATCCCCCACCACCCGTGCGCATTTGCGGTAGGGGCGATCCGGCGTCAGGCCCAGCTCGTGCATGGCGTAGAGGATGCGGCGGTGTACCGGCTTGAGGCCATCCCGCACATCCGGCAAGGCCCGCCCCACGATCACGCTCATGGCGTATTCCAGGTAGGAGCGCTGCATCTCCCCCTGCAAATCGGTTACAATCACCCGACCCAGACGGGATCCCCCATTCGATCCCAATCCCAGTCCGTCGAGAGTCAGTTGCTGAGTCATGGCACAAAGGAGCGGAACGCTTTCCAGGTTACTCTAGCCGCTTCTGCGGGCCCCGCGAGAGGGATCCCATCTCATCCCATCTCAC
>NZ_JANSIB010000018.1:0-30208 GCF_047461895.1 Synechococcus sp. R55.8
GGGATCCCTTCAGCGCCGTCGTCTGGAGCAGCGACGCAGTAACCAACTGGCGGCGGCCCGGTCGCCTTCATCCCATGCCAACCGCTCCACGGCCACCATCACCATCGAGGTGATCACAGCTTCACTTAAATGGCGAGAACGCAAATGCTGCACGGCTGAAGTGGCGGCCTCCAGGTCGCGTCTGCGAATGGCGCGGAGCAGCTCATCAGACATAGACCAAGCCAACGAGCCTCACTTCCTTTCTGCCCCCTTTCTACCCCAAGAGCCAGAAACTTCCCCTTTCCTTCACCTGCTTGTCAGATAATGCAAAAGTTCGTCTTACTTTCACGAAATATCTCACAAGATGTCTCAGGAATTGTTACACTTTTTGCCCCTGAGCCGACTAGGCATGTCAGACAGCAGGGAGGACCGCAGGGGAGCACGGGATCCCTTTGATAAGCCGCTCCATTTCTGCTTGTAAATCTTGGGTGAGGGCTTGTACGGCTTGTCGGCGGTTGGCCTGGTAGGCGGGCCAGCGTTCGGAAACCGAGAGGGGATCCCCAATGCTGAAACGGGCCAGGCGGGGTCCCAAGCGGGGGGGAGCAGTTCCGACGGGATTTTCTCCTTTGATCCAAGCCAGCAGACTCCAGAGGCGCAGGGCGGTTTCCGCCAACTCATCCAGACTCAAACTGGGCTGCTCAGGTACAGGGCGCACCGCAAACACCATCAAGGTTTCCGCCAAGCGCATGTGCCAGAGGTGAAAACTGGCCTCAGCAGCCACTCGATTGGCCAGCCCCCTTTCCAAAGCCGAGAGACCAGCAATATCGGCAATATCTTCGCGGTAGATCCAGGCCCAGCCCGCCTGTTCGATGCGGTGCCGCCGCTCGATGAAGTCTCCTTGAGGCTCTAGGCCGAAATGCTGCTCGGCCACGCGCAGGGCCAGATCCGATAAGCTTTGAAGACGCGCCAACAGATCCCCCTCTTTAACTTGGGCTCTATCTGCAGCAGGAAGAGCAGGGGCATAGAAGCGCTCATAGAAGGTCTGCATGACCTGGAGCAGGTGTTCTCCCAAGCGAAGGATACGGGCCAGCAAAAAGGCCTGACTGGCATGGGTTGAGCGCGGGGGTGGCAGCTTGCAATCGGCCTCCATGCGGCTGAGCAATCTATTCAGAGCGGCACTGGGATCCCTCAGGTAGGAATAGCGAAGGCCCACCGGCAAGATCAGCACCTGCTCTGGCCGTCCCGCCTTGTGCAGATCCTCCACCGCCCAAAAGCTCATCTGGGCTACCCCCGGCTCCAACGGGTTGAGAAGACTGCTCATACCGTTGATCGTTCCTTCTGGAGCTACCGCCAGCGGATATCGGCCCGATACAAACTGCTCACGAGAACTTTTTAGCCCTGCCCGATCCAGACGGCCTCGCAAAATCGGGATCCCGCCCAAGCGCGGCAAGCCCCAACGGGCAACGGATCCCAGCCACAGAGGTAGGCCGCGGTCATAAACAAACAAAACGTGGGGTCGGCCCCGAAAGCGGATCCCCTGGCGTTGGGCCACCTGCGGCAGGAGATGGGCGAACAAGTACATCAAGCAGGGGGGATCATCGAGGGTCGGGTGTCGAAACGCCACCAACAGGCGAATCTTGCCCGCCTCAAACTGCTGATAAAGCTGAGCCAAACGCTCTCCCCCCTCCACTTCAACGCGAGGGATCCCTTTGGTCCATCGCAACCAAAGGGGCAAGCCTGCTTGAGCGAAATGAACGACCCAAGGCGTCAATCGCGGCGGCAAAAACTTGAGGGGTGGCTGAACCTTCTGTTGCATAGGGATCCTTATCTAGGGTCAGAAAGAGGGTGAACCTAGGCTTTGGATCCCATCTTAAAGAGGGCAAAGCGGGAAGAAAGCTGCGCAGTGACAGTTCGTCAACTGGATCCCTTCTCCTCAACCCCAGGAGAGGTTCAAGCCCCAGCAGTTTTTTTTCGGCGACCGCGAGTCGCTTTGGGGGAAGCTTCTTTGCTTGGGGTTGACTCCTCCACCCCCTGGCCGTTTAGCACTTGCTTGAGGTGAATGTGTTTGTAACCCAGCTGAATCTCAAACTCATCCCCAGGCTTGAGATTCATTTTTTCGGTGTAGGCCGACCCAATGATCAACTGCCCATTTTTGTGAACGCTGACCCGAAAGGTTGGCTCACGACCGCGCTTGTCCCGGCTGGAACTTGGGCTGAGACTCAGACCTTTTGCCGCCAGCACCGCGTCATAGAACTCATTCAAGTTGACGCGAGGCTTGTTGGTCTTGGTCATGGTTACATAGCCACATCGCTTTGCCGTTTCTCGGCGTGGAAGATGCCCCAACGCTTCGACCTTCTGGAGCAGAGCCTTCCCGGTTAAAGGTTGTGGTGGTATATCTGACATTTTTTAATGTCCTACATCCTTCTCTTAAGATCATACCCTTGTGATGTACTCCTGCAACCGAAAGTCTGAGACTTTTTTGAAGACAGGTTTTTCTCTTGTTCCTTGAGCCAGCAGCTCCGAAGGAAAAACCTCGTCTCCCTCAAGAGGTGTTCCTGCCCTTGCCAAAAGGTGATGGGGGCAAAAAGAACTCAAGCCCTGAAGAGTGCTGGGGCTTTTGTGGATGGAGCTGACAAAAGATCGCCTTGGGGGTAGTACCGCGGTGTAGATCCGACTCACCGCTTTCTACAGCCTCATCCCCACTCGTCGGCTGCCCCAAACTCTGATCACAGCCAGAAAACAGGCTCGACTTTCCAAAAAACCGCCGCTGAGATGGTGATTGCCTTGCGCAAATCGGTCGAAAAGACAGCCAGAGCGGTGTGAAGCTGGATGCCATCAGACCTAGGCCAGCAGGCATTTTTATCTCTTGGCAGAGGCCGGCTACATCTGAGTAATGGCTGAGGGATCCCCTCTTCGGCACTTCTTCAGATGGGAGCGCAGTGAGCGCGAGTTGCCCAAAGCAAGTTATTCATTCAGGATCCACTCGATTGGCTGCCGCTGAGACAACGATGAGTGGCAAGCTCACCAGCAAACAAAAGCCCCATTGCTCCCAAGACAGGGGTGCTGTGTCGAAGATAATGTTGAACAGGCTCCACTGGCTGAAGAGGATCTGCAGCAGGATGGCCGCCCCAATGCCGATGGCAATGGCCGCTGTGTCCATGAGGCGCTCATGGTGCTCCAATTGGCTGGCACGTCCACGGCCCAGCAGGGTAGGAATGGCTTGGCTGAGGCTGAGCAAATAGAAAATTCGCCCGATCACCAACGCTTGGATGGCCATGGTGCGGGCCAGGTCAATGCTGCCGGTGGTTTGTTCGATGTATTCAAAAACCCCGAAGATCAAGATCCAGTTGAACACGGACACCAGCAGGATGCGCTGCAGCAGCCTAGGAGAGAGCAAGTTGGCCTCCGGATCCCGCGGTGGGCGAGTCATCTCTCGGCCTGTGCTCGGCTCAAAGGCAAGAGGCACCGTCATGGTGATGGAGTTGATCATGTTGAGCCACAGCACTTGAATGGCCAGAATGGGGAGCTCGCGGTTGAGCAGCACGCTGAGGAGAATCGTCATCGATTCCCCCCCGTTCACCGGCAGGATGAAGGCAATGGCTTTGAGCAGGTTGTTGTAAACCGTGCGCCCCTCCTCAACGGCTGCCTCAATGGAGGCGAAGTTGTCATCGGTCAGGATCATGTCGGCAGCAGCTTTGGCCACTTCGGTGCCGCCTCGCCCCATGGCAATCCCCACATCTGCTTGCTTTAGGGCCGGAGCGTCGTTGACGCCATCGCCGGTCATGGCCACGATCTGCCCCCGCGCTTGCAGAGCTTCCACCAGGCGCAGCTTTTGCTCTGGCACCACCCGTGCGAAGACGGATCCCCGATTGGCAGCTTCCACAAATTCCTCCGGGCTGAGCTGCTCCAGATCTCGACCGCTGTAGGCTTGCACAGGTTTTCCACCCCCCAGGCCCATCTGCTCGGCAATGGCTTGAGCCGTGAGCACGTGGTCGCCGGTGATCATCTTCACCTGGATCCCAGCCGTTTGGCAGGAATGCACTGCCGCAATGGCCTCTGGCCGCGGCGGGTCGATCATTCCTTGCAAACCGAGGAAGATTAAACCCTCCTGCAGATCTGGGTGATCCACCCGAGTTTGGCTGCTGGGGACGGTTTTTTGGGCAAAGGCCAGAACTCGCAGCCCCTGCCGTGCCAAGGCCTCCACCTGCTGGCGAATCCGCTCCTCTTCCAGAGGCTGGATCTCCCCCTGGGATCCCATCTGGCTGCGGCAGCGGGGCAGCAGGGCTTCCACCGATCCCTTGACATAGATGCAGTGCTCTTCTGGCCCCAGGCGGTGCAAGGTGGCCATGTACTGAAACTCAGATTCAAAGGGAATGCTGTCCAGGCGAGGGCGGCGGCGCTGCAGATCGTCCATATCCAAACCCGCCTTTTGGCCCGCCACAATGAGGGCAGCTTCGGTGGGATCCCCTACAACTTCCCACTGGCCCTTGTCCTTGGGTTGGAGGCGGGTGTCGTTGCAGAGGCAGCCAGCTACGAGGCAAGCCTCAAGAGCAGGCAATTGATGGATTTCGATGGGGGAATCAGCCGCCTGGAACAGGATCTGGCCCTGGGGGCTGTAGCCGCTGCCGGTAACCCGGTAGAGCTGGGATCCGGCGTAGATGGCCTGCACCGTCATCTGGTTTTCCGTGAGGGTGCCGGTTTTGTCAGAGCAAATTACCGTAGCGCTGCCCAGGGTCTCCACCGCCGGCAGCTTGCGGATAATGGCGTGGCGTTTTGCCATGCGGGAAACCCCAATCGCCAAGGTTACAGTGACTACCGCCGGCAAGCCTTCGGGGATAGCACTCACCGCCAGCGCCACTGCCGCCTCAAAGACACTGGCCGCCCCCTGTCCCTGAGCCAATCCCACCAAAAAGGTGAGCCCGGCCAAGCTGAGGATGATCCTGAGCAGCATGAGGCTGAATTCCTCGAACTTGCGAGTCAGGGGGGTTTGCAGGGATCCCCTTTCCTCGATCAGCTCAGAAATGCGGCCCGTCTGGGTTTGGTTGCCGATGGCCACCACCACTCCTGCCCCTTGGCCGAAGGTGACGAAGCTGCCGGCGTAGGCCATGTTCTGGCGGTCCGCAAGAGAAGTCTCCTCTGGCAGGGATCCCAGCCGTTTTTCCACCGGCACCGACTCCCCTGTCAGGGCCGATTCATCCACCTGCAAGTTGCGCACGCTCAGCAAGCGCAGGTCGGCGGGCACCTTATCTCCCGAACTCAGCAGCACCACATCCCCCGGCACCAGCTCCCGCGAGGGCACCCGCAGTTTTTGCCCCTCCCGGATGACAGTAACCTCCGTCACCACCGACCGAGCCAGGGCGGCGATCGCTTCCTCCGCTTTGGACTCTTGGATGTAGCCGATGAGGGCGTTGATCACCACCACCGCCCAGATCACGATGGCATTGCGCCAGGATCCCAAGAACGCCTTGACCGCCCCGGCAACCATCAAGATGTAGAGCAAGGATTGGTTAAACTGCTGCAGAAACTTCACCCAAGCCGGGGTAGCTGTCTTGGCTTTGAGTTCGTTGGGGCCATATTGCTTCTGCCGCTGGATCACCTCAGCTTGAGACAGACCCCGTTCCAGAAGCGCCGCCAGAGGCAGATCCACTGCAACAATTTGGCGGGCAACATCCTCTTCGGGCAGGGCGTGCCAGGGAGCTGCCGGCAATGAGTCAGGGGAGACGGATTTTGCCATCGCAGGTCTCTAGTTGAATCGCAACAGAACTTGAAAGCCAGCCGTGAATTCAACGGCAAATCCCTCGTACAGTCCACAGCCTAGCCGACGCCGCCTACCCCCCAGAAGTGCCGCTGTTCCCCCCAGCGTCAACAAAGCCTAAGTCCTAGGCTAAGATTTGCCTCAAATTCTCGACAGCTTGAAAAAATGGCTATATTCTTATCGGGTGTTATGATTACGCTTGTTTCCCAGCTGCAGCTCCTGAAGGCTGGCAATCTGCAGAGTCTTCTACGGATTGCCAGTTCGGGGTTGTTGGCTGTCATTTAACAGGTTCTTCCGCATTAAACTAAACAGCTTCTTGAGCTCAAGTTCAGTTCTGTTTGAGGAAACTGCTGTGTCAACGACTACTAAGCCAATGGAACTCAAAACCCAATCCCCACCCGCCTCCACCCAAACGAACGGGCGCCCTGGCGTCGAGGGATCCGTCTCCAGAACTTCACAGCCTGTCATTCACCATCAAATTGTTGTAGTGGGAGGAGGGGCTGCTGGCATCAGCGCAGCGGCCCAGTTGCTGGAGCGCAAGCGCAATCTTGATATCGCGATTGTCGAGCCCTCCGACAAGCACTACTACCAGCCCGGCTGGACATTGGTAGGGGGAGGTATTGCCCCCCTGGCCAAGTTTATCCGGGACGAAAGGACTGTGATCCCCAAGGGAGCCACCTGGATTCAAGCGCGAGTGGCAGAGCTGGATCCAGATCACAACCGCGTCATCACCGAGACCGGCCAGGTTATTCAGTACGACTACCTCATAATGGCCCCCGGGATCCAAATCGACTGGCACTTGATCGAGGGCTTGCCGGAGGCGCTGGGCAAAGGAGGAGTAACCAGCAACTACTCCAAGGACTACGCCCCCTACACTTGGGAGACCATCCGCAACTTCAAGGGAGGAACAGCCATCTTCACGTACCCGGCTACCCCAATCAAGTGCGGCGGCGCCCCTCAAAAAATCATGTACCTAGCCGACGACGTTTTCAAGAGCAAAAGCGGCGTTGGCGTCAACACCAAGGTTCTCTTCTGCACAGCCACTCCCACTCTCTTTGCCGTGCCGGAGTACAGCGCTGCCCTGGAGAAGGTGGTAGAGCGGCGAGGGATCCAGGTGAAATTCAAGCACAACCTCAAAGCCATTCGGCCAGAAACCCGAGAAGCCATCTTTGAGGTCACCACCGACAATGGCAAAGAAGAGGTGAGCCTGCACTACGACATGATCCACGTGGCTCCGCCCATGAGCGCTCCGGACTTTGTCAAGCGCAGCCCCCTGGCCGGGCCGGGAGGATGGGTGGATGTGGATAAGGCAACGCTGCAGCACACCCGCTACCCCAACGTGTTTTCCTTGGGAGATGCCTCTTCTCTGCCAACGTCCAAAACGGCGGCTGCCGCCCGCAAGCAAGCGCCGGTACTGGCGGAAAACCTCTTGGCCGCCATGCAGTCGAAGCCGCTAGTGGCCCGCTACGACGGCTACACCTGCTGCCCCTTGATTACGGGCTACAACTCCCTGATCATGGCCGAGTTTGCCTACAATGCAAAGCTAGCCCCCTCCTTCCCGCTGGATCCAACGCGGGAGCGCTACTCCATGTACCTAGCCAAGGTGCATCTATTACCCTGGCTCTATTGGAACCGCATGCTCAAGGGCAAAAAGTTTGAGGCAGACATCTTCAAGCCCATCAACAAGCTGGTGCACCGCTACTAGGGCTTTCTATCCCCTCACTCCCCAGCCCCTCTCCCTTTGGGAGGGGGGAGTTTTTTACAGGCAAGCTTTGAACTTTTTCAATACCGCCCGATCCAGCATCAGCAGCGCCGCACGTAGGCCACCTGAGTAGCCCCAAAAAAAGCCCACTGGCAGATGACCCTTGGGCGCTGCCAGACGGGTTGTGAGCTCCCCATACCCCAGCCAGCGGCCCTGCACCTGCCAGCCGACTCTTTCCCCCATGCAGTCTTCGTGGGGCAAGGCTGAGAAGGAGCCCGAACGGATCCCTCCTCTTCCCTCCGGGTCACACTCCTGCCAAAGTTGCTTCTGGACGGTAAAGCCAAAGCGCCCATGGCTGGCCCGCACCCACAGTTGGTCAATCAGCCGCAGCATGGGGCAGGGGAAGGCCTGAACATCCTTGGGATCAAAAAAGCCCACTTGCGAGCGCCCAGCAAGCTTCAGCATCAGGGCTGTCGTCCAGCGATCCGCCTCCCCCCACTGCCCCGCTCGCAGCCGATCCCACAGACCTTGCAAGGCAGGGGCTGCTTCCCCCACCCACTCTGGCCAAGAGAGAGTTCCGGGCAGGGATCCCCCCTTCCCTCTCTCCTCTGGACAGACATCAGGAAAAATCAGGGATCCGGATCCCTCTTCTCTTCCAGCTTTTTTGGCAGTGGCAGGGGTGGGAGGTGCCACCAGTTGCTCTAGCTCTTCCGCCGAGTGCCGGGACAGGAGCTGTTCCAGCTCGTCTTGGGGTTCTGGAGGCTGGGCCAAGATCTGCTCCAGCTCCCTCAGCTCTTGGGTGTGGATGGCTGGCTCAAAAGCAACCCGCTTTCTCTCTTCTTGAGAGGCTTCTGCCGGCAACAGTGCCAACCATTCGGCCATGGTTTGCGGGCGCTCTTCTGGGTGGAGAGCCATCCCTTTGAGAATGGCAGCCTCCACAACCTCGGGAATGTTGGGGTTAAGGCTGCGAGGGGTATCCAACTGGCGGCCTGTGGCCCGCACTGGCGCACACATAGGCACCATCCCCGTCAGCGCCGTGTAGAGGGTTGCTGCCAAGGCGTAGACATCGGTGAAGGCGCCGCGGCGGCGCAAGCTGTCGTATTGCTCTAGAGGAGCATAGCCATCGGTGCCGTAGGAGGTGTGGCGTTGGATCAGACCTTGGGTGTAGCCGCGGGCCAGGCCGAAGTCGATCAACACCGCCTGCTGGGATCCCTCCCGCACCATGATGTTGGATGGCTTCACATCCCGATGCAGGATCCCCTGTTCGTGCAAGGCCATCAGGGCAGATCCCACCTCCCGCGTCAGGCGCAGGGCTTCCGGCAGGGGCAACGGCCCTTTTTGCCGCAGAAGCTGGTGCAGAGTCTGGCCGCGGATGTACTCCATCACAATACACCAGCGCTCCTGCTCCCAGATCACTTCTTCCACCTTCACCACATGGGGATGGTGGCAGCGGGCCAGTTGCAGCGCCTCGTTCATGAAGTTCTGCTGGAAGCGGGGATAGTCGGGATCCTCACGAAGGCTGTCGTTCAAAACTTTGATAACCACCTGGTCGGCGCGAACGCTATCCCAGGCCCGGTAGGTGATGCCGAAGCCCCCCTCCCCCAAAACGGCCTCGATGCGGTAGCGTCCCCCTTGCAATTGTTCACCAACTGCCCAAGCCATATCTGGATCCCTGCCCCTACTGCCATTCTGTCACAGGGATCAGAGAGTTGCTGGCCTATGGAGGCCCCCTAGAAGTCCGAGGGCAGCACTCCAGTTTTCACCTGGAAGGTGCGCGCCTGTCCATCGCGGATGACCCGCAGCGTCAGTGTATTGCCCACCCCGGCGGCTTCCACCAACTGCTGCACCTGCTCGGCATCGCGGATGGCCTGCCCATCGACCTCGATGATCACATCCCCCTCCCGCAAGCCAATCTCCTCAGCCGGGGATCCCGGAATCACCTGCCCGATCAAAACCCCTTCTTCCACCGTCAGCGTGGTGGGGCGAGCGGGGTCGCGGTTGAGGCGGGCCACAATGTCGGGGTTGAGGGTGATCATGCGAATGCCCAAGAAAGCGTGCTCTACCCGACCATTCCGGATCAATTGCTCGGCAATTTCCATGGCGCGGTTGATGGGGATGGAAAAGCCGACGCTCTGAGCTCGCTGGAAGATGGCCGTATTCACCCCAATCACGCGGCCTTCCGCATCCAGCAACGGGCCGCCCGAGTTGCCGGGGTTGATGGCCGCATCCGTTTGCAGGAAAGTCACCCGCTTGTTGACAGCCCCAATTTGCCCGGAGGAGCGCCCAACAGCACTGATGATCCCGGCAGTCACGGTATTGTCCAGGCCCAGCGGGTTGCCAATGGCAATAGCCCAATCCCCTGGTCGCACCAAGTCAGAGTTACCCAGGGTAACCGTGGGCAGATTCTCCCCCTCAATTTTGATCACTGCGATATCGGTAACCGGATCTGAGCCCTTCACCTCTCCTTCAAAGGTGCGCCCATCCAGCAGATGAACCCTGACCCGCTCGCTGCCTTCCACCACATGGGCGTTGGTGAGGATCAGGCCACTGGCGTCGATGATAAAGCCCGATCCGGTGCCCTCCTGCTGAAACTCCTGCGGCAACTGCGGTATCTGATTTCCAAAGAAGCGGCGAAACAGGGGCTGGTTGAACAGTTCTGGGTTGACCCCCCTCGACACAGTGCGGGTGGCATCGATGCGCACCACCGCTGGGCCGACCTTTTGGGCGACTGCAGCAATAAAATTGGAAGGCCGGACAGCATCGGCGGGAGGAGCAGAATTCGCAGCCTCAGGGCGGGGCTCAGACCAGGGCAAAAGGGATCCCACTCCCTCACCGGCCCGTCGCGTCCAAGTGACCAGGGGAGTTTGCTGTAACCACTCCTGCCCCGCTCGAGACGATAGCCAGACCCCACCTGCGACGCCTCCACCAAACAGAGCCATCGCCAAAAGTGTGTGCCGTAGAATCCGCGCCATGCTCCCTCCCAAAGCTAAGCCGTATCGCCAAGACTCAAAAGGCGTGAACCCGCTCCCCCGACTTACGCCATCAAGACCCAGTTCACTCCTGGTCTATTCTATCTATTCCTACTCTTTACTTTTGGATGTTCGGGGTATGTGTGCTTACCCTAGCAAATCTTGCGGACAGAGGCAGTGCTCGAAACGCCCAAAATGATCGGGGATCCGAGCGAGCTCCATTCCTCCGAGCCACAAGGGCGGGATCCGTGGCAGCGCCACCGCGCCTGGATGCAGTTGGCCTTGCGAGAAGCTAAGCAAGCAGGAGAAGCTGGAGAGGTGCCGGTGGCCGCTCTGGTGGTCGGGCCAGGGGAAAAGTTGCTGGCTTTGAGCAGCAACCGGCGGGAACGGGATCGGGATCCCACGGCCCATGCGGAGATTCTGGCCCTACGGCAGGCAGGGCAGCGCTTGGGCGATTGGCAGCTGCAGGGCTGTCGGCTGTATGTGACCCTGGAGCCCTGCCCCATGTGTGCGGGGGCAATCAGCCAATCGCGGCTGGCTCAGGTGGTTTACGGTGCAGACGATCCCAAGGCCGGAGCACTGCGCAGCGTGCTCAATTTGCCAGCTTCTGCTGCCAGCTTCCATTGCCCGGAGATCATCGGCGGAGTTTGCGAGGTCGAGTGTCGACGCCTATTGCAGCAGTGGTTTTGCCGCCGCCGCGGGATCCCGCGCACAACCTGAGGAAGAAATTGGGGGCAAAAAGAACGGGCTGGGGTCGTGCATCCGCCAGAGGTTTTTGATACTGTCATATCGGGTTCGGCTGGTCCTCACTCGCGTCCTGCACCAGCCCCAAAAAAGGCTGTCCGAGGGGCGGTGGCTGCCTGAGGTGTTGAGGTTGGTTATGTCCAGATTCTGAGAACCCGACTTGTCCGGGATCCCTCGCTGGCTATGCCCAGCGGCGGGTAGTCTTTCACAGAGGATTGGTGTGTGACTATTGCCCTCTCCTTTTCTCCTCTCCCATCAGCTTGGCTTAGGAGTATTGCCCTTCTGGTTTGGGCTTGGCTGTGCTTGACCTTTCCGGTGCAGGCACGGGTGCTGCTGCGGGTAGGTATTGCCGTCAACAAGTCCCAGGTCACCGTCGGCAGCTCTACCGGAGCCCGCCTGTTGAATGCCCAGGGACAGCCGCTGGCAGAGGTGCAGGCCATGCAACCGCTGCAGGCCAGCCGTTCGGGTTCAGCAGTCAGTTTGGCCGGCCAACAGGGAGAACGTCTTTACCTACAGCCCACCACCTCCGATGGGTTAGTGTTTATCGACCAGAATTGGTACCGTGGCTTGGTGGAGTTGATCCCCGGCGAGCGTGGGGTGATTGCCATCAACCAAGTTGGCTTGGAAGACTACGTTTCCAGCGTAGTGGGCAGCGAGATGGGACACCGTTTTCCCATGGAGGCTCTCAAAGCCCAAGCCGTGGCCTCCCGCACCTATGCCCTCTACCACCGCAGTCGCCGTTCCCAGCAGCCTTTTGACTTAGGAAACGGGATTGATTGGCAGGTTTACAAGGGAGTGGCTGCCGAATCCAGCCGTACCCAAGCGGCTGCCCGTGAGACCGCCGGGCAGGTTCTCATCTACCAGGGGCAGTTGATCAATGCGGTTTTCCACTCCTCTGCGGGGGGACATACGGATGATGCAGGCAATGTCTGGTTAGAGTCGCGGCCCTACTTACAGGGGGTGCCCGATTTCGATCAGCACTCACCGGTGTTTAGCTGGACGGCCACCGTTCCTGCCCAGCAGATTCAGCAATTGGCTGCCGGGATCGGTGCCATTCGTTCTGTGGAGGTACTGCGCAGCTCCCCGTGGGGACGGGCAATCACGGTGCGCTTGACGGGATCCCAAGGGATCAAAGATCTCAATGCCGGCGATTTTCGTCGGGCTCTTGGGTTGCGCAGCACAAAGATTGCCATTAGCCCGCGCGGGGAGGCCACCACTACGGCCAGCCTGGCTCCTGTGGCAGGGACATTCCCGGCTTTCTTTGAGATTCAGGGGCGCGGCTACGGACATGGCGTCGGCATGAGCCAGTGGGGAGCGGCTGGGATGGCCAGCCAGAACTACTCCTACCAACAGATCCTCAGCCACTACTACCGCAACACCACCTTGGCAGTGGTGGAAGGACGTTAAGGCTCAACTTCAAGGAGAAGCCAACAAAATAATCGATTGGTAGCAAAAGTAGCTGCAGTTTTTAAGAGCTTATGGAAAGCAGCATTCTGAGCATTCTATACAGATCTGGAGGGGTTTCCCAAGGGTTCGTTGGGGTTCTGTAGATTTTGTTAACTTTGAGTTAACTCTAATGTTGCACCATCTCTTACGATAGACGGGCAGCTTCTAGACGGGCAGCTTCTGCCGGAATCGAAAGCTGGGCTGCCTGTGAACGCTGCTTTTGAAGGCTCCGCGCTGCCGTGGCAAGATCGGGAGAAGCCCTGGAAAATTTGGGTTACGTCCCCTGAAGATTTTGTAGAGATCTTGAATTCCCCTCTCGGGATCCTCAGGATCGGCTCAATAATAATTGAGATACGTTTACCAGCATCGACCTCTACCTCTTCTTTTTCGAGCCCATAACTTTAACCCCAGGTATCTGTCCTATGTCCATTGCCACCTTAGCTCCTGCTTTTCCCGAACGTTGTCCGGTGCTGCCGGAAGCGCTCACGCCCCTGTGCGAGATCGCCCGTAACTATTGGTGGACTTGGAACCCGGATCACCTCACCATTTTCCGGGAAATGGATCCCGCCCTGTGGGAAAAAACCTCCCACAACCCGGTGCGCATGCTGGAGGAGGTTTCCTACTTGCGGTTGGCAGCCTTGGCCACCGATGTGAACTACCTCAACACGTTGAACCGGATGGTGCAGTCCTATCGGCAGTACATGGCGGCTGAGGATACCTGGGCCAAGCGCACCATGAAAACCTACGACTGGCAGCGTCCTATTGCCTATTTCTGTGCCGAATACGGCTTGCACGAGTCTTTGCCCACCTACTCTGGCGGGCTGGGTATGTTGGCTGCCGATCACCTCAAGTCGGCCTCGGATTTGGGAGTGCCCCTGGTGGCCATCGGGTTGCTCTACCGTCAGGGCTACTTCCAACAGCGCCTGGACAACAATGGCTGGCAGGGGGAGCTTTACGAAGACTCTGAGTTTGAGTCTCTGCCGTTGACTCTGGTGCGCCAGCCGGATGGCAGCCCTCTGTTGGTGGAAGTGGCGATGCGGCAGCGGTTGGTGAAGGCGCGGGCCTGGCGGGCGGACGTGGGCCGGGTACCTCTTTTTCTGCTGGACACCGACCTGCCGGAGAACGACCCCATTGACCGCTGGATTACCGCCCACCTCTACGGGGGCAGCACCGATACCCGCATCGCCCAAGAGTGCATCCTGGGTATCGGTGGGGTGCGTCTGCTGCGCCAGTTGGGTTTGGATCCCATGGTCTATCACATGAATGAAGGGCACGCTGCTTTCCTAACGCTGGAGTTGCTGCGGGAGGAGGTGGCGCGGGGCACCCCCTTCGAGACGGCGGAGGCCAAGGTGCGGGAAAAATGCGTGTTTACCACCCATACACCGGTGCCGGCTGGCCACGATGCCTTTAGCCCCAATGAAATGGATGCCTTTTTTGCCTCTTTCTGGCCACAACTGGGCCTGACGCGGGAACAATTTTTAGCTTTGGGAGCTCGGCGCACCGGGGATCCCTGGGAGCGCTTTAACATGACGGTGCTGGCTTTGCGGTACGCGCGGGCAGCCAATGGCGTAAGCAAGCTCCACGGACGGGTTTCTCGCGAAATGTGGCATGTGCTCTACCCTGAGCGATCGGTGGATGAGGTGCCCATCAGCTCCATTACCAATGGGGTTCACGCCCGTACCTGGGTTTCCCCTCTCTTCTGGAACCTCTACGACCAGTACTTGGGCCCCGATTGGCCGGAGCGGGTGTCAGACCCGGAACTGTGGGCCAAGGTGGAAGAGATCCCAGATGAAGAACTGTGGCGGCGCAAAGAGGCTCTGCGGGAGCGGCTGGTGTCTTTTACCCGTCACCGGGTGTTGCGGGCCCGGCGCAATCGCGGCGAAAGCAATGAGCGCATCCAAGCGGTCAACCAGTTGCTGGATCCCAAGGTCTTGACGATTGGGTTTGCCCGTCGCTTCAGCACCTACAAGCGAGGAGATTTGATCCTGCGAAATCTGGAGCGAATTACCCGCATCTTCACCAACAAAGAGTACCCTGTACAGATTATCTTCGCCGGCAAGGCCCATCCCCGGGATGAAGGGGGCAAGCGCCTGATCCAGCGGGTGGTGGAATGGTCCAACCGGCCTGAGGTGGCCAACCGGGTCGCCTTCATCGAAAATTACGATGCCTATGTCGCTCGCAATTTGGTGCAGGGGGTCGATGTGTGGCTGAACAACCCGCGACGCCCTCTGGAGGCCTCCGGCACCTCAGGACAAAAGGTGGGCTTCAGCGGGGGATTGAATTTGTCGGTGCTGGATGGCTGGTGGCCCGAAGGTTACAACGGTCGCAATGGCTGGGCTATTGGCCAAGAAATCGAAGGTCTGGATCCCGCTGCCCAAGACGACTTGGACGCCAACTCCCTCTACGACTTGTTGGAGTATGAGGTGATCCCCATGTTCTACGACCGGGATGAGAAAGGGATCCCACGTCGTTGGATTGCCCGCATGAAGGAGGCGATCCGCACACTCAACCCCGTTTTCAACACCGACCGCATGGTAGCCGAGTACGTGCTGAAAATCTACGAGCCTCAGCCCCTGGAAGCAGAGGCGAGCCGGACTTTGTTGGGTTCGGCTGTTGCCGGCTAGGGTGGACTCCCCCTCTCCCAGCGCAAATCATACAAAACATTGGGATCCCTCTCTCCTCAAGAGGAAAAGCAGGGATCCCAAGTTTGAGCTTGGGGACAAGAGACTAGGCGCTGGCGTTGACGGCCATAGGAAGCGTCAGCGGCTCTGGCTCCTCTTCGGGGGGCAGCATCACCACCTCAGAGTTGTCGATGATGGCCTGCAGCTCTTCCCCATCGATGGTTTCGGCCTCCACCAAACGACGGGCGATCCGATCCAAGAGGGCACGGTTTTCCCGAATCAAGTAGGTGGCCCGTTGGTAGGCCTCGTTCACCAGCCGCCGCACCTCTTCGTCGATGAGGGCTGCTGTTTCCTCCGAGAAATCCCGTTCTGCGGCGATTTCCCGGCCCAGGAAAATGTTGGTGTACTGGCGACCTAGGGCTACATTTCCCAGGCGAT
This sequence comes from Synechococcus sp. R55.8, assembly GCF_047461895.1. Lineage (NCBI taxonomy): Bacteria > Bacillati > Cyanobacteriota > Cyanophyceae > Synechococcales > Synechococcaceae > Synechococcus > Synechococcus sp. R55.8. The sequence continues at coordinate 15,655 of NZ_JANSIB010000018.1, forward strand.
CGCTCATACCGAAGCGGGTCACCATGTTGCGGGCGATGCGGGCCACCTGCTGCAGGTCGCTGGCTGCCCCCGTGGTGATCTCCGACTCTCCGTAGACCACTTCTTCGGCCACGCGCCCACCCAAGGCAACGGTCATCATGTTCTTCAGATGGGCACGGGTGGTGAGTCCCATGTCGTCATCGCTGGGCATGAACCAGGTGAGGCCACCTGCTTGTCCCCGGGGGATGATCGTCACTTTTTGGATGGGATCGTAGTTGGGCAAGAGGGATCCCACCAGGGCATGGCCCGCCTCGTGGTAGGCCACCAACTCCTTGCGCCGTTCGCTCATCAGCCGATCCTTCTTCTCCGGACCGGCCAACACCCGATCCACCGCGTCGTTGATCTCGTCCATGGAGATCTCGGTGAGGTTGCGGCGGGCTGCCAGAATGGCTGCTTCGTTCAGGAGGTTGGCCAAGTCGGCGCCGGTAAACCCAGGGGTACGGCGGGCCAATTTCTCCAGATCCACATCCGCAGACAGAGTTTTACCGCGGGCGTGCACCTTGAGGATTTCTAGCCGGCCCTGAAAATCGGGGCGATCCACCGTAACTTGGCGATCGAACCGGCCAGGCCGCAGCAGCGCCGCATCCAGCACATCCGGTCGGTTGGTGGCCGCAATGACGATGATGCCGGAGTTGCCCTCAAAACCGTCCATCTCGGTGAGCAGCTGGTTCAGAGTCTGCTCCCGTTCGTCGTTGCCACCCCCCAAGCCAGCTCCCCGCTGGCGACCGACCGCATCAATTTCGTCGATGAAGACGATACAGGGAGCATTTTGCTTGGCCTGCTCGAACAGATCCCGCACGCGAGAAGCGCCGACCCCGACAAACATCTCCACAAACTCAGAGCCAGAGATGGAGAAAAAGGGCACACCCGCCTCTCCGGCTACGGCGCGGGCCAACAGGGTCTTACCTGTGCCGGGCGGGCCCACCAGCAGCACCCCGCGGGGAATCTTGGCTCCCAAAGCGGTGAAGCGCTCTGAGTTTTTCAGGAAATCCACCACCTCTGCCAGCTCCAGCTTGGCCTGATCGATGCCGGCCACATCGTTGAAGGTAATTTGGGTTTTCGGCTCCATTTGCACCCGCGCCCTGGATTTGCCGAAGTTGAGAGCTTGGCTGCCTGGGCCATTTTGAGCCCGCCGCAGCAGGAAAAAGAGCCCCAGCAAGAGCAAAACCGGCAGGAAGAAGGTGCTGAGAATGCGCCCAAGTAGCCCCTCCTCTTGAACAGGGCGTACCGCCAGCTCCACCCCGTTGGCAACCAGGGTGTTCTCAAACTCAGGGGTAAGGGGGGGCAGATTCACCTGCACTTGGGTGGCGCGGTTGTTGATTTCTGCCTCGGCAATGGCAACTTGGCGACCATCCGGGGCCGTCTCCACCAAAACTTTGCTGACCTCGCCCCGTTCGACGCGGCTGATCAGGTCGGAGTAGCTGATCTCCAAACGCTCAGCCGGGCGGGTACCCAAGAAGGTGGTGGCTAAAGAGATCAAGACGATGGCCAGTAGCGCATATAACCCCGCGCTTCTCCATTTCTTGTTTTTACCTTTCTGACTCACGGAAGTGTTTCCTCCCAAAGGGTGTTTTTGAATCGAACTCGCAGATGGCGACTTGTGGGTAACAATCTGGGGTCGGGTGGGTTCTTGCAGCAACAGACTGTTAATTAATATTAACCTGACTGAGAGGGTTGCCGGGGATCCCTGCAATCCCCCTCTTCTGGCCAGGAGTTTGGGGATAGGATTGAGAGACCAAGGCTGTGCCGTCAGCCAGGATAGGTGGTGTTTTTTCCACTCTCATTCCAGCTTGCCCAGGGATCCCTATGCTGACTCAACTGCGCGAACTGAGCATCGCTGCCGACGGACGGTATCTCAGGGATGAGGAGCTGCAGTTCATGGAGACCTACCTAGCCTCCTTTGACCTACGCCTGAGCGCCTATCGCAAGATCCAGGCGGCGGAGGCCCAGATCATCCGGGATGTGGAGATGAAAATGCGCGCGCTGGATCCCTACTTGCTCATGCGAGGGGTGGAAGACTTCAGCAACAAGTGGAAGGCTGACACCGTGCGGGTTTTGCGCCTCTCGGCTTTGGCCATGCTCCTGGACGATGAGCAACGCTACAAAGATCGATTTCTCTACTGGTTCCAGACCTTAATGCGGGCCTTCCGCACCCAACGCAGTTGCGAGGCCACCTATCGCTTCCTGCAAGAAGTGATAGCCAATTACCTCACCCCCGAAGAAACCAAGTTGATCAGGCCGATTCTGGAAACCAACCGCACGCTGTTGGGCCTCAACTAGGCAGCCGTCTCAGCAGACTCTCCAGAACCAGCCGACTCCACCACCTCCAGCTCATCAGCCTGGAGATGAGCACGGAACTTGTTGCCAAACTGCACCTGAAAGGGAAAATTGGCGCTGATCGGGCGGCCATTCCAATCTCGAAGCACGGCCTTCAGTTCCCCTTCCATACCTTTGAGGTCAAAAGGTTGATTGCGATGTTCCGGGTGGTGATAGACAATCACGCTGGTACGCACCCGCACCCGATCTCCAACTTTCATGTCTTGCCCTCCTGAAAAGGCAGCATACTGCAGGAACCGACTGGAAACACTCTAACTCAATCTCTAAGCAAGCTTTCCGGATGTGGAGAAGTGTGTGGAAACTGAAACAGTAGTTTGCATTTTTCTCAAGTTCCCTCTCACTTTGGATGACCCGAGAACATCCCCTCAAACTCAAGCCATGAGCCCGACCCAAGGGATCCCCCTGACCGGCCACTGGATCCCTGCATTGTATACATCCTTCCAGAGAACTTTAGGGTGTGGCAAGGAAAATCAAATGAGGGCTTTCAACCTCATGGGATCCCTATTGGGCAGGAGATAGAGCTCAGTTTCGGAGGAAAAGGCAGCACCTATCCAATCTCAGCTTCCGCCAGGATCTGGGAAAGAGAGAAGGCGACCTTTTGTTGCTCCACCAAGCGGTCGAATTCTCGCTCGAAGGTGACCAAGGCCCGGTTGGTTTTGCCCCCCAAGTAGAGCCCCGTCTCCGTTTGCAAAGCCCAGATTTGGCTGTAGCTGAAGTAGCTCATCACCACCCCCACCATCAACAGGCCAAATCCGAGATACACCGCAGGGATCCCCGGATCGGATTTAATTTGCAGTCCGGTAGCGCCGATCACCTCATCCAGATGCAGAGTGAGCGGGTTGGGGAAGCGTTGGGGAGCGATTTCGTCGAGGGCCAAGCTCATGCCTTGGCGCAGGGATCCCATCCATTGCCCTTCAGTGTCGTAGAGCAGGGCTGTCCCCTGCAAATCCGGCAGCAGCAGCGTGAGTCCCTGGCTCATGTCCGGCTGGGTGGGCACAAAAGCGCCCCAGAGTTTGTTGCCTGCCTCGGTACGCACCGGCACCACCGGGATTTGAAAAGTGGGGCTGTTGTTGACGCGGATGCGGATGCTGTCGATGCTCCAATCGGCTTGGTAGAGGGTCACACCCCGGTAGGAGAGAGGATGGTTGACGGAAATGGTCTGACGTTTGACCTCCTGACCCTGATCCAAGATCGAGAGGTCGGAATAAAACTGCTTGACACGGCCATCGGCAGCGTAGTCAATCCAGAAGCGATTGGCCCGAATTTGCCAGGTAGGCAAGTGAGCGCGAGCCAGATCCCCTGCTCCGGTCAAGTGTTGAATAGAAGCCACGCCGCCGCTGGGAATGAGTTCTTGGGCCTTGAAGCCGCTAATGCTGCCCCAAATCGCCCCCAGCAAGATCAGCAGCATGCTGACATGCACCAAGATGGGGCCGATCCTGCCGATCAACCCTTTGCGGGCGTAGAGGTGATGGCCCTCCTGAAACACCAGATAGCCCTGTCGACGCAACCGCTCCGGCAGCCCTTGTAAGGATTGTTGGGGCAGATAAGTCCAAAAGGGCAGGCGCTGAAAAGACTGCGGACGGGTGAGATAGCTCCAACGGCGAGCCACCTTGAGCATTGGCCACTGGCGCGTAAAGGAACAGGCGATAAGGCTGCTGCCGAACAGGATTAAAATAGCCAGAAACCAAGGGGTGCGGTAGACGTGATCCAATCCCAAGTTCAGGATCACCCGCCACGTGAGAAAGCCAAACAGGGCCGGATGCTCCGGATAGTGGGCTTGATAAAAAGCCGCTGTTTCCTCTTGCTCAATTACCGTGCCGGTGGCGCTCAAGACCGCAATCGCCAACAAAAGGCCGATGGCCAGGCGCAGATCCGCCAGCAGCGGCAGCAGCTCATGTCGAAAATACCGCCGCAGCGAGGAAGCCCAGCGGGCAAGCGGGAGAGAGTATATGACCATGAGAAGTTTGTCGGCTTAAGATTCAGACCGCTGCTCTTGCCAGGCAAGGTGCAGTCCCCAACAGGGTGCTGTAGGTGTAGCCCCATCTTAGCCTGCAGCAGCAGGGATCCCTTAGACCCAGGCCGACAGGATCGTTACGCTGCCGAACCCCACCAACACCACCCCACTGGCATAAGTGAGCCAGCCCGACCAGCGCCGCAGGGCCAACAGTTGCTTCACCAACCCGGTAAACACCCCCGCCAGGAGCAGAGGAAAGGCCAATCCCAGCCCGTAAGCCAGCAGCAGCCCGCCTCCTACCCAGGGTTGCCCTGTGGTGGAAACCCAGGCCAGCAAAGCCACCAAAACCGGCGTACTGCAGGGAGAGGCCACCAGGCCAAAAGTTAACCCCAGCAACACTGCCCGACCCAGCCTGGGCCATTCTCCGGGAATCTCGAGGCGGTTAAACCAATCGGGAAAACGCAGGGGGATCACCTCCAACAAGTTCAGCCCCATCAAAATAGCAATTCCCCCCACCACAACAGGCCCGAAGGATCCGGTTTGTCCGTAAACGCGACCCAGCAAAGCTGCCGACAAACCCAGCAGGGTCAGGGTAAAAGCCACGCCAGCCGCAAAACCCAAAGATTGAGCCCAAACTTGCCGCCGCCCTTCCCCAGCCGTTTCCTCAGAAGCGGGGGTGTAGCCGCCGATGTAGGCGATGGTCACCGGCAGCATAGACAACGTGCAGGGGGAAAGACTGGTGAGCAAGCCCGCCAGACCCACCACCAACAGACTAACGGGAGAAAGGTGCTGCAGTTGAAACTGCACCAGCTCAGTTGCCCATTGTTCCAGTTGGTAAAGCCAGAGCTGAGCCGCATTCAACATAAGCTCAATCTGTCAACATAAGCCCAAGGTAGCATGAAGGATCCCCGAGCCCGTTCAAGATATCTTTGCTATCCATTCCCACCGCCCAGGTTGTGGAGAATTTCGCGAGGATGGTTGACGGGGAACTGCTGCCATTCCTGTTGAGTTCGTTGCAGCACCCGGAGCAATTCGTCCCACTTTTCGCCAGCGATCAACTGCTCTATCTGTCGCAGCTGAGCTTGGTAGCTGCTCAGGGCAGTCAGCAGCGCCTGTCGGTTGTGGCGGGCCATTTCCAAACCCAATTGCGGGATCCCTCCGCCAACACGGCTGGTATCGCGGAATCCGCTGCTGGCCAAAGTGCGGGCCAATTCCAGAATCGCGGGATCCCCTTCTTGGCTAACCGCTGCGATCAAACTGGCGCTGACCATAACTGGCAAATGGCTGATCCAGGCCACCGCTCGGTCATGGCGTGCGGGATCCGTGAGGACAGCTTCTGCGCCAACAGCAGCAATCAGTTCTTTCACCGCATCGAGAGCCTGAGGTTGGGTCTCGGCGATGGGAGTGAGCACGTAGGGCCGCCCCCGAAACAAGTCGGCTTCTGCCGCTTGGATCCCTTGCAGGCTTTTGCCGGCCATGGGGTGCCCCCCCACAAACCAGGGCCACAATTCGGTTGCCGGAGCGACGATGGGCTGCTTAACCGAGCCGACATCGCTCACCACGGTTTCTGCCGACAAATAAGGCACCAGGGCGGCTAGCGTGGTCAACACCTGCTCCAGAGGGGTACAGATCAGCACCCTTTGAGGGTCAAAGCGGGCCAACTGGGCCAACTCGGTTCCACAGCCTTGAACAGCACCCCATTCCAGAGCCTGTTTGCAGGTGGCCGGGTTGCGGCTTATCCCCCAGACGGGATATCCCTTTTCGGTCAGTTTGAGGGCCAGGGATCCGCCAATCAACCCCAACCCGACAATGGCAATGCGCATAGTATCTCAGTAAGCCAGTGAAACTCCTTTTTGGACACCACCAACAACCGCTTCCAGGTGTAGTAGGAGGCTGCTCCCGTAGCTCAGCGATACTCGCCACCGGCGGGCAAGCCTAGTTCCTTCCGAAGCTCCCGCCGCAGCAGCTAAATTCTCGGCCAGGGACTGTCCACTTGTCCATTTTTAAGTCAATATAGGGGTAACATCCGGGCTTGCTTGCCCTGCGGATTCGTGGTAGCCAAACTGGCCTCCGACAGGAAAAACAAGGGCAGGCCTTGGATGTATTGGCAGGAGCTCGGCCCGCTGTGGACTGCTGTTGCGCCGAAGGGATCCCAGCCTTTCGTGCCGGCTCAGCGCAGTTCTTCTTCGCTTACTCAAGAGCAGGTGTCCCTCTTCTCAGCGATTCTCCAGAACTGTACCCATCGAGCCACTTTCACAGCGGGCTCGGCTTTTGGCCTGCGAGTTCCCGCTTTAACCCCCGTTGGGGAGCACTCTGTCGTTTAGGAGATTCTATGCCTAGTGAACCCAAAACCCGCAAGAGCCGTGAAAGCACTAACCCGCGCCCGCGCGACCGTCGTCGTGAATCGGCCAAAGGGAGCAAAGGGGCAGTCTCAGCCACCCATCTCTCCTTGCCGAAGCTAATTCAAGAGAATGCGGTGCTCCAATCTCGCAGCCAGTTGTTGTTGATGTACAGTGACTTCCAAACCGAAATGCCCAACGATGGCAAAACCGGTGTGGGCACCTGGCTACAGTCTCGACTCAAGGAGCACGGCATGCCCAGCCTGCTGCGTTTTGGCCCCCGCTCCCGCCCCCAGGTTTTCCGCCGCGATGAATTTTCCGAGTGGATTACGCTGGCTCTGGCCTCTGTTAACCCCAACAGCGATACTGCCCCCCAAGAGCACCTGAGCTAGGCCGGAAGGGGAAGTTGAGCGGTAGAAGCAGAGGTTGCTGGCCCAGGGATCCCGCCACGCCCGTTGAGGGAAGAGGGTGAACTGGGCTTTTCTGTATCCGGCAATAGCAGGTCGCGGATGAGGCGAGCTGCCGAGCGTTGCAACCAGCGGGAGGCCAATTGACGGCCCAGTTGTTGAGCTTCCGGTTTGGCAGCCACCTTGGCAACAATCGGCAGAAGCTGCAGCGGCTGAAAGCTCGGGTTGCTGCTGAGGAGTTCCCACAGACGCTGCAAATGAGCCAAGCCATCTGAGCCACCCTGGGATCCCGAGCTGGAAAAGAGCACATCCACTAGGCGCTCCCGCAGGAAAGCGCCCCGCTCAGAAAAGATAAAATCAACGGCCTTTTCCAGGGATCCCTGCAGGTCAAAATCCTCGCTGTTGACGGCGTTGCGCAGCAGGTTCTCCAGGCGGTTCCAGCGAAGTTGCCCCTGGTTAAACAGCAGCTCCCGCAGAGATACGCGCAGCTCCGGGGCCGGGTCGGTGAGCAGGCGCTGAGCCACGTAGGGATAGGCCACGCTCAACACCTTAAAGTTGGGATCCAGGCCGATGGCGATCCCTTCCAGGGTGAGCAAAGAGCGGATGATCAAGGCGTAGTAGGCAGGGACTCGAAAGGGAAAGTCGTACATCACCCCCGAGAGCCGATCGGTGATGCTCTTGAAATTCAGTTCGGAGACCGATTTGCCCATCGCTTCGGCGAAGACAGCTTCCAGAGCAGGGATGATGGGAGTCAGGTCGGTATCTGGATCCAGGAACTCCAAGTCCACGTAGTCTTGGGCCAGCCCGGCAAAGTCTCGGTTTACCAAATGCACAATCGCCTTGATCAGGCCGTAGCGCTGATGGGGCGCGATGGTGCTCATCATGCCGAAATCGATATAGGCCAGCCGCCCGTCGTACATGGCCAAGAGGTTGCCCGGGTGGGGATCGGCGTGGAAAAAGCCATTTTCCAAAAGCTGCTTGAGGGAGCAATTGACGCCGATCTCGATCAAGTGCCGTCCATCCAGCCCCGCAGCAGCGATTTTGTCAACCTGAGTCAGCTTGATGCCATCAATCCACTCCATCGTCAGCACCTTGGTGCGGGTGTACTCCCAGTAAATTTTGGGAGCGTAGATGGAGGGGTGACGGTACAGCGCCAGGAACCGCTCGGCATTGCGGCCCTCCTGCGTGTAGTCCATTTCTTCGTAGAGGCGCCCGGCAAACTCATCGACGATGCCCACCAGGTCGCTGCGGATGCGGCGGAAAGTGCGTTTGGCCCAGGCGGCCAGGCTGCGGACAATATACATGTCGAGAGAGATGCGCCCAATCAAGTCGGGCCGCTGCACCTTGACGGCGACTTTCTCCCCGCTGTGCAAGTAGGCCTGGTACACTTGCCCCAAGCTGGCGGCGGCAATCGGCTCGGGGCTGATCTCTCGAAAGATTTTGTCTATGGGTTTGCCGATCTCCGACTCGATGAGGGCAAAAGCAATGGCATTCTCGAAGGGGGGCAGCTCATCCTGCAGTTTGGCCAGCTCCTCTAGAAATAGGGGCGAAACCAGATCGGGACGGGTGGAGAGGGCTTGGCCGATTTTGATGGCTGTCGGCCCCAATTCCGTGAGGATCTCCCGTAGCCGGGCCGCATGTTTCGGGCGATTCTTCAGTTCTACTCCCCGCCAGCGATCCCAAAACACCCAGGCCAACAAGCCCAAAAAGGGGGTGATCAACTGAAACAGGCGCCGCACCACCAGATCCCAGCGCCCTCGATATTGCTTGGCCAACTGCTCTGGGTCGTAACGCAGGCTCAACTCCGGTGCCACTCCCAGATTTGCTGGCGGGATGGTCATAACCGGAGAGTCCGCCGCTGCGGAACCCAAGTTATGCTGCCTCGCTGCTGTTGTCACTACCGGTGTTGACGGTGTTGCGCCCATAGATGCCCCAACGGATTCCGTAACACATCTTAACTTGCTGGCTCAGCCTGGCGACTCTTGGAGGCGGCCACCGGCCTGCTCGATTGGGTTTGAAAAGGCGGGACGAACCTTCGGAATAAGGATCTTCAGTCTTCTCCCTGAGGAGTTGACAGCAGCCCACCTCTGGGGATCCCCACCAAAACTAGAATGGGAAAACTGCGCTCTCTGCCTCTGTGTCTGGATCTCCCCCTCTACGGCCTGCCGAGCCGAGTGTGACCGGATTTGCAGCCCTTAAGGCGCGCCACGTGCTGTTGGCCTTCTTGGTGATCAACCTGGGGGTAGGCTTGGGAGCCATCGCCTTGGCCCAGCTGTTTCATCTCCCATCTGACGATCCTCTGCTGGCCGACTTTGTCTATTGCGCTACATTTGTCCTCACCTGTATCTGGAGCTGGCGACGGGGGCAGCAAGCCCATCTGCAGATGAGACGGCTGTGGGGCAACTGGCGGGCTGCTATTCCTTGGGGATCCCTGCTGCGGGTGGTGCCGGCTTTGGTAGTGCTCTCCCTGGGCACAACTTTGTTGATGCTCTACCTGGTATCCCTGCCTGCGCCGGAGCTGGCGGAGTCGATGCTGCACTCACTGGGGGAAGAGGATAGGGAAACGGCCTGGCCGCAGATGTATCAGGGGTTGCGCTGGCTCTCGATTGGGGTGGTGGCCCCCATAACGGAGGAGTGGCTGTTTCGCGGCATCTTGCTACACCGCTGGGGCCTCAAGTGGGGCCTCTCCAGAGGTCTGCTGGCTTCTTCTGGGGTATTTGGCCTGCTGCACCCCAACCCCGTCGGGTTGACGGTGTTCGGCCTGGTGATGGGCCTGTTCTACCTGCAGACCCGCTCCCTGACCTTGCCTGTCTTGGCTCATGCCTTGAACAATCTCTTGGCTTTAGCGCCGGGATCCCTAGGAGGGGGAAGGATGGAACCAGCTGATCCAGTCGGGGCTTTCCACCTCTACTTTGGCCTGTTCTGTCTGGGGATAGCTGGGTTCATTTTGGTTCCCTTCGTCCGCTTCCATTGGCCGGAGCGTGGGGCTTGCTTGCCCTATTTCCTGAACCGCTGAGTATTGACTTCCTCACACTTTCCCTCCTGTCTGACGGACTTGTCTGACAGAAGAGCGCTGCCGTGGGATCCCCATGGGAAGTGGCGGAGGTTTGATTGATAAGGAATGCAAAGAAAACGCCAAAAACTGTCACTCGATCTCGGGAAAAAGCTGTGTGGATGGGGATATCCTGAAATAGGCAGCAACAGATTCCAGTGCAAAGTTTAGCTGTGGCTCGCTGGCCGATGGGGTAGTCGTTGGGCCGGGGGTCAGCCCAGAGGGTCAACATGGAAAGGCGGTCTTTTCTGCAAAAACTCCTCCTGGTTGCTGCCGGTCTTGGCCTATCCCCTGGCTGGTTGAGGGGCCGGGCTGAGCGATATGGGCAAGCTTTGGCGGCTGGCTCCCGCAAGCTGGCTGTTCTCATCGGTATTAACCGCTACCTTGGCGAGGGATCCGCGCTACAAGGGTGTTTGACAGATGTGGAGTTGCAGCGGGAGCTACTCCTCTATCGCTTTGGTTTTGACCCGGCAGACATTCTCACCCTTACCGATGGGGCAGCCACGCCGGCTGGGATCCAATCGGCCTTTGCAGAGCACTTGGGGGGTCAAGGTCACACGGCTGAAACGGTAGTGGTGCAGTTTAGCGGCTATGGCCAGTGGCGGCTGGGATCCGCGCCCAACTGTTGGCAGCCGGTGCTGCTGTTGTCTGGCTCTGAGGGAGTGGCAGCAATGGAGCTAGACAGCTTTTTCCGGCTTTTGGAAGGCTTGGGCACTGCCCAGATCACCACCCTTCTGGACTGTGGCTTTACCTATGTCTCGCCGTCGGTGCGAGGCAACTTGCAACTGCGTTCCCGTCCCCCAGCCGCGATCTCGGACTCCAAGGACTCCGTCCCGCTGGCGCGATCGGAGCCGCAGCGGGTTTGGCCGTCTCCGCCCAAGGGCTTGCTGATTTCGGCCACCACCCCGCAAGACTTGGCAGCAGAAGCCGCTTGGCCAGGATTCTATGCTGGGGTACTCACCTATCTGCTGACGCAGTACCTGTGGGAAACCACGCCTGCCACTCGTCTGCTGGTGGCCTTTAACCAAGTGGTTAGCCGGCGAGAGCTGGGCCTATTCGCCTGCCAACGCCCCACCTTGGAAGGCAAAGACACTGCTCGACACATCCACCCCTATTTTCTCATGCCCACACCGGCAGGGGTCAGCGGGGTAGTTCAAGAAGTGAAGGGAAATCGGGCTCAGGTGTGGTTGGGCGGGATCCCATCGGCGGCCCTGTGTGGTTTGCAGCCGGGTACTCTTTTGGTTCCCATTCCCGCCGATCCTTCCGCCTCTTCGCCGACGCCGCTGCTCATGCGTTCTCGCAGTGGGCTGTTGGCTCAGGTTCAGATGGCCAGTCCGGAAGGGCAGCTTCCCCCTGTGGGCACACCTTTGCGGGAGCAGCTGCGCGGCCTCTCCAGCACGCTCAAGCTTTTGGTTGGCCTAGAGGAGAACCTGGGCCGCATTGAAAAGGTGGATCTGACCAATGCCATTGCCGGCTATAGCTGGATGGAAACGGCCAACCCCCGCGAGCGACAGGTGGACTGTTTGTTGGGCCGCATCACCCCGGAAATGGCCACTGCTTTTAGGACTCCGTCCCGCTGGCGCGAACGGTCGGACACCCTGCTCAAGCCTCTGGAAGTGAACAGCTACAGCCTGTTCTGGCCGGGGCGAGAATTGCTCCTGAATTCCTGTGGCCCAGCAGGAGAGGCTGCAGCAATGGCCGTCCAGCGGTTAGCTCCCCGTCTTGCCCATCTGCTGGCTGCCAAACGTTTGCGCACCACCCTCAATGCGGTTTCCTCTTCCTTGGCAGTGGTGGCGGAGTTGGCCGTCAAAGGTAGAGCTGCCAATCGCGCCAGCGGGACGGAGTCCTTAGCTCCCCCGTTGGCAGCACGCCTTGTCCAGTCTGTAGCCTCTGCTCCTGCTGAGGTGGGTATGCAACGGTTTATGCGGGGGGATCCCTTGCATCTCACCCTTTGCAACAACAGCGATCAGCATCTGTTCGGCTACCTGTTGCTGATCGACCCGACCGGACAACTGCACCTGCTGGCCCCCCTGCCTCAGGACAACTTCACCACACCTCTTCGCTTGGAAGCCAAGAGCAGTTTAACTTTGCCACCCTTGCCGGAGGTCGATGGCGAGCTGCGCTCTGCTGTGAGCTCTGACTTGCTCACCTGTCATGCCCAAGGGCTGACGGAGCTGTTGTTTGTGGCCAGCACCCGCCCCCTGTCCGCCAGCTTGGAAGCCCTCAAGGCTATGGCCCGCAAACTGGGGGTAGCCCGTTCGCCGATGTTGCTCAATGGGCCGCTGGAATGGACGCAAACGCTCCTCGAGGAGTTGACTCAGCGTGCCTCCGATCGCGCCAGCGGGACGGAGTCCTTAGGGGATCCCGACTTGCGTTGGCTGGATCCCGCCCAATCCATCACCCTTTCCCTTACCTATTTGCTGGTTTAGCTCAGCAGCAGGGCAAACAAGCCACAGAGGGCAATACCATCGAAAACCCCGGCCCCGCCAATGCTGAGAATGCCTGAGCAATTGCGCCGCAACACCTCCGGCAAGTGCAGGAGATCCGCCCCGATAAGGGTACCCAAAACCCCGCCGGCAAAGGCCACCGCTGGCGCCTGATCCCCAGCCCAGAACAAAGCGGCCAAGGCTGCTGTAGCTGGGGCAATTAGAGGATTCATCTGAATGCCGATCCCGGGCACCACGTGGGAAGCATAGTAGCTGACCAAGGTTACCAGCGCCGTCACCGCCAGGATCAGCACGCTGTCGGCCCGCCCAAATTGGTATAGGGCCAAGAGCACCGGGATCAGCCCCCCGCCCACGTTTAAGGCAATCACCGTCTCCTGGGAAAGCTTGGTCAAAGGGATCCCCCAGAACTGCCGCATCCACAAGCTAGCTAGGTCTTCTACCAGCGTCACCTCACATTTCACCCGATAGAGGGGAATATTGACCGAGCTGCCCACCAGGATGGCCAGCAGCAGTAACAGCGCTCCCTCCCGCGAGAACCCCAGCTTTCCCACCGCCAGCGCCACCACATCCACTGCCAGCCCCAGCCAGAGGAAAGGCAGCAGCAACACCAGCATGAAAAACAACAGCAGCGAGACCGGCAGGTAGAACATGGCAGGGATCCCAACTTTTCTTCAGCCTATCAGGACTCGGTTCAACTTTTCTCAGCTGCGTGCCCCCTGAGAAAGTTAGGTTTGCAACTAAACTTTATTCGTTTCAGGATCTCAAAGGCCAAAAATGAGGTTGCGAATATCCCGATCGCGTTAGCGGGACGGAGTCCTTGAAATATTGCGGCCAGCCCTCCAGTCGCCAGGAGTTTTAGCCATAACGATTTGATAGCGCGGATCTCCATAAAACCGAATTTTGATGTGATTAGATTCTTCAACAGTCTCGAAGCAAAGGTCGCGCAGATACTGTTCAGTATGAATGTTCCACTTGCGGTAGTCTCTGAAGATGTAGCCCTACAGGACAGGCCGGCAGAGGTGCTGCAGATCCTGGGCTAGGCATGGCCCGCTACTACGGGAATGGGGGGATGCCTGCTGGCGAGACTCCGCCACACCAGGGATCCCAGCCCAACAGCCACTCTGGTCGCAGGAACGCCGTTCCCCAAGGCGCGGCAAACGAGCCCCAGCAGGACAGACCACAGCAAAACAACCAATACCCACAAGACTAGACCCAACAGCGGGCCCGCCAAGCCTGCTTCCAGATTGGTCAAAAACTGAAGGCCACCATCACCAACATCAAGGGCAACGAAGTTACTTTCCAGATTTGAAGATATCAGAGAAGATAGCAGAATCGGCAAAGTCCAGCTGCTCTGGGCGCAAAGCAAGACAGAGCTCTCGAAAAATTTGAGTTAACCGCCTATCATGCAGACCATCATCATGACTGTGGGCACCTCCTTGCTCACCAACCTTGACAAAGACCTGCAGCCGCAGCGCCCCTGGGTGGGACAAAAAACCATCGGGGATCCGGAGCAAGCGCTGGCCTGGATGAAAAGAACCGATCTGGAGCTGATCAGCGCCGATCGCGCCAGCGGGACGGAGTCCTTAACCAACACCTACTACCGCCTGGATCCCACCCCCGGCGATGCTTTGGTTCTGCTGCACTCCGCAATGGGCTGGAGTGTGCCCGGATTTTGAAGCTCTTCTTTGAAAGAGAACTGGGCCAACAACAGGTTTCTCTGGTGCCCCTTCCCGGCATCGACTACGAGCTAGAGGGATCCTCTCTGGAGCGGATGGCCGAGCTGTTGAAACAGTTGGCAGAGAGCGCCAAGGGGATCGTCACCTTTGCCGCCACCGGCGGGTTTAAAGCCCAAGCCATGATCATGGCCGTGGTGGGCAGCCAATTGGGGATCCCAGTTTGCTACATCCATGAGCAATACAAGTCTTTGGTCTACCTGCCCTACCTACAGCCGGAAGTTCAGCCCCGGATCCCTCGGGCAG
>NZ_JANSIB010000019.1:0-3471 GCF_047461895.1 Synechococcus sp. R55.8
AAGAGGATGAGATCATGCTGTTGCTTCGTATCTTCCTGGTGGCTCTGCTCATCGCTTTGACAGGTTGGTTTTCCCCTCCCGCCAGCGCCCTGCTCAACGACGACCGTTACGATGGCAACATCTTTGCCCTCTACGGGGCCAATGGCGGCATGATCCCCCCCCGCGTTTCCTTGAAGCAGGCGAAAGAGCAAGGGATCCCGGCCCTCCTCGTGTATTACATCGATGACAGTAGCGATTGCAAAAAATACGCCGCCACCATTGCCAACCTGCAGGTTCGCTACGGGCTGGGGGTCTATTTCATCCCCTATTCCGTCGATTCCCTCCTGCCCGGCGACGAGCGCGGCCAATACTACACCGGACAAGTGCCTCAAACCCTCCTCTTCGACCCAGAGGGAAATATCGTCTATCAATCCGTCGGCAACCGCCCCATCACCGAGGTGGAAAACGCTATTCGCGCCCTCTTCAAGTTGGATCCCGTTCCCCCAGGGCTGATCAAAGCCAAACCCTTCAACGAGATCCAAACCGGATTTGCCGGATCCCGTTCTCCCCAAGCCTACCCCCCCACAAAAGCCCAGCCGTGACGGCCAATCCCGATCCCTTTGATCCTCTCGAGGCTCTGCAGGAAAAACTCCAGAGTCTCCAGGCTCGTCTTGCCGACCTCAGAGAATTGGAGCGCATAGCCCAGCTTTCCCCTGAACAATGGGCCGAAATCCAAGCTGAAGCCAGTCAACTGGAGCAACGCCTGCAGGCTTATGTGCTAGAGGTGTTTAATCCTGTCCCCGCTACCTTTTGGCAGGTGGTACGCTTCGGCGGCCTTGGCCTGCTGCTGGGCATTGCCCTGCAGCGCTGGGTGCTGAGCTAGCCAGCACACCCCTTAAGATAAAAAAGCTCTTGGATCCCGGAGCCCTTGCCCATGCGCATGCGACGCCCTAGACCATTTAGTCTTGACCGCAAGACTTCGCGCTTTCTGCCTCTGCTGGGCCTGCTTTTGGCGCTGCTGACCCTCCTGCCCCGTTGTCTGCTGGTTGTCCAACCCGGCTACGAAGCCGTCATCTTCAACCGCCTCACGGGAGTGGAAATGACTCCCCGCCGCGAGGGGATCCATCTGCTGATTCCGGTGCTGCAGTTCCCCACCCTTTACGATGTGCGCACCCAAACCTACAACATGACCAGCCGAAGTGAAGAGCGCAGCGTCAAAGCCGACGATACCCTCACCGCTCTCACTGCCGATGGGCAACGGGTGGATCTGGATGTTTCGGTGCGCTATCGCCTGGATCCGGATCGGGTTCCCGAAATCCATCGCAATGTAGGCCCCGATTACCTGAACAAAATTATTCGCCCCGCCTCCCAAGCCGTGGTGCGCAATGTTATCGCCCGCTATTCGGCCATTGGCGTTTATTCTGAGCAACGAGCTGAAATCCAAGAACAAATTGCCGCTGAGCTCTCTCGCCTAATGCAGCCAGAAGGGCTGGTGCTGCAGAGCTTGCTCTTGCGCAATGTGGAATTTTCCAAAGAGTTTCAGTCGGCCATCGAAGCCAAACAAATTGCCGAGCAAGAGAAGCAAAGAGAAGTGTTTCGCGTAGAGCAGGCTCAACTCATCAAACAACGAATGATTGTCAAAGCCAGCGGTGAGGCCCAAGCCATCGCCCTCAAAGGGGAAGCGCTGCGCAGCAACCCGAACGTCATCCAGCTCGAGTATGTCCGCAACTTGCCCGACGACATCCAAGCCATCGTCAGCGAGCAAAACACCATCCTCAATCTGGGGGACTTTCTCAACAAGTAATCGATTCGAGAGTCCCAAGTTAGGATTGGATCCATCCAGTTCAGGTGCATCCACTCCAAGCCCGTTCTCAACAGACCATCAGCCCCAGCCCCTCTCCCAGAGAAGTGTTGCTGCTGTGCCCCTTAATTTCTTGATGGGCCGTAATTCTCGGCCTTTGCATTCATTTTGCATTCATAGAGAACCCAGCACTCTCCGGTACTCCGGGGGCCAAATACCGGGCCCGACACTCAACTGGCAAGCTGACGTAGGAGCCTGGGGAGTTGACTGGGGCATCCACTCTCCGGAGCATCTGTATCAGACTAAACAGAAGGAGGCTGCCAGGATATCTAGGCTTTGTACAATTGCTCACAAAGCCCTGGGTTGATGGGAGAAAACCCTTCCCTTTCCCGGAGCAGCTCAGTGTAAAGCCTGATGCTCTTTTTTCTCTGATGGGATTACCGTAGAGGTGTTGCTACTGGGATCCTGCAGTGACCAGCTTTTCCTGTGCCCAACTCGCCAAACTCGAGATGCCCAAGATGCCCGTGACAGTTGGGATCCCTGTCACACCTTCTGCGGATGAGGCGGATGAGACAGAGATCGGTCATCTTTTGATCGTCGATGATCAGCCCAACAGCCGCCTGCTGCTGGGGGATCTGCTGCAGAGCATTGGCTATCGGGTCAGCGAGGCCGAAAGCGGCAATCAAGCCCTGCAAATGTTGAAAACCTTCCAGCCGGATCTGATCTTGCTGGATGTCATGATGCCGGGGTTAGATGGGTTCGAGGTCTGTCGACGCATCAAAGCGAATGATGAGACACGCTTGATCCCGGTGGTATTGGTTACAGCGGCCAGCGATCGCAAAAATCGCGTGCGCGGTATTGAAGCTGGGGCAGATGATTTCTTGAGCAAGCCCTTTGACGAGTCGGAATTGTTGGCGCGGGTGCGTTCCCTCGTTCGCCAAAAGCACCTCAATGAAGACTTGGATCATGCTGCTCAGGTTCTGTTCGCCATTGCCCGCAGTGTGGAAAGCCGGGATCCCACCACCGGGGATCACTGTGAGCGCCTGGCACAAATGGCCAAGAGCTTCGGCGAGTTTTTGCATCTGCCCCGTCCCCTGATCAAGGTGCTGATGTGGGGAGGTTACCTGCACGACATCGGCAAAGTGGGCATACCCGATGCCATTTTGGGTAAAACAGGCAAGCATACGCCGGAAGAGTGGGAGGTGATGAAATCCCATGTCTTGATCGGGGAGCAAATCTGCCGCCCACTACGCACCATGAAAGAGGTGTTGCCCCTCATCCGCCACCACCACGAGCGTTGGGATGGCAGCGGTTATCCCGACGGCCTCAAGGGGGAAGAGATCCCCCTGGTGGCCCGCATCTTTCAGATCATCGACATCTACGACGCCCTCACTTCAGAGCGACCTTACAAGCGAGCGTTCACCGTTCAAGAGGCCATAAGCATCTTGCGGGAAGAAACAGACAGGGGTTGGCGGGATCCCCAGTTGGTGGAGTATTTCTTTGAGTTTCTGCGATCGCGGGCGCTGGATTTGGAGTAGGCTAGATAGGGCTTGCTTGTAGTGTACCAGCAGGATAGAGTCTCTTGCCGGGTGCCGATCCGCTGCGCCGTTGTGTAGGCTGTCGCCAGTTGTTTCCTCGCTCACAACTGTGGCGGCTGGTCAGACAATTTGATTCCCACCAAGTGCTTTTGG
>NZ_JANSIB010000019.1:3571-29533 GCF_047461895.1 Synechococcus sp. R55.8
TACTGGATGTCCCCTGTGGATGTTGCCAGAGCAGCTTCAGACCTGGGTTCCCTTCAGGCCGGATCCCCGGAGGATTGCCGAGCTGTTCTCGATGCGCCGGAGGAAGCCCCCGCAAGCCCGAAAGGTTCGGCTCAACCCAATAACTTGGTTCCCATTGAGTTTGGATAGTAAAACTGACGAGAAGTAAAGGAGCAGAGGCTAGCAGACGAATGACCGATAAAGTTCGAATTTATGATATTGCCCGTGAGATGGGGCGTGACAGTCGGGATGTGCTGGAGGTTTGTGAGCAACTGGGGATCCCTTTCAAAACCCACAGCAGCACCATTTCTCCGGAGCAAGCTGAGTTGGTGCGCAGCAAGCTGGGCGCCCCCCACATTGTGAAACCTCCTCGACCCCGGCCCAAACCCCCATCTGAAAACCTCCCGCCGGAGCCTCCTGCTGAAGCCAAAGTCGGTGAGCGCCCTCAGCAGAAAGTTCCCGGCACCGCCAGCGCGATCGTCGGCATTCGTCGGCCCGCGCCTGCTCAGCAGCCAGCTCCAGTTGGCGAAGCCAAGACTGCTGAAACTCTGCCGGCTGCCAAGCCCTCGCTGTCTCGACCTGAGCGAGTCTCCCCCGAAAAGGGATCGGCTGGTGGTGCTCAGCTCATAGGCCCACCGCGGCGGCAGGTTACCCCTCTTGTCCGCTCGTCTGAGGCCACCCAAAAGCCGGAGACTGTTTCTCAACCGGCAACCCCTCCCACTCCCTCTGAGTCTGCCGCGGCCAAAGCCAGCGGCTCGGAGCCCAGTCCTGTGGCCAAGCGCCCAATCGTACTCTCGCCCCCTCAACGAGCTACCTCCAGGACAAAACCGCCGGCAGAGCGGCCTGAACCGCCGCAAAAAGCTCCCGAGCCCAGTCGCCCCAGCCCCTCAGAAGCACCATCCCCCAGCCACGCCCGCGTTCCTCAGCCTGCGGAAGAAAAAGCTCCTTCTCCTCCACCTGCGCAGCGCCCCCGTCCACAACTGGTGAGCGCACCCGTTCGCCCTGGCACGCGCTCCCCGGCAACCAAAGAAGACAGTGTCAGCAGCAGCAAAGTCGGTGAAGCTCCTCGTCCGCAGCGGCGGATGGAATTGGTGGGGCCCCCTACCCGTCCTGTGGCCAAGCCGGCTCCCCCTGAGCCAGATGCTGCCTCTCCCTTGCCAGAAAGAATCCCTGGGGAACGTCCCAGCCCAGTGTTGGCGGAGGCTCCCGTAAGACCTACCCCACCCAAGGTCAAGCGCAAAACGGAAGAAGAAGAGGACGACGAGCTACAAGCTCTCAGTCGGCGGGCTGCCCGCGTCCAAGCCAAACGCAAACGCAGTCGGAGACGGGGGGAAGGAGATGGAGATGGTTTGGATTTGGATCCCATGACCATCATTTCAGCGGTCAAGCAGGCTGAGCTGAACGCCCTCAAGCCCTTGGCTCGCCCCACCGCCAAGCCTCCTTCCTATCGCCCACCCGCGGCAACGGCTGCTCCCCCTGCCCGCCCCCGCCCTGCTGCCCGTTTGCAGCAGCAACCTACCTCCGCTGAGGCTGGTGCTGCCGATCGCGCTAGCGGGACAGAGCCCTTGCCCGAAGAGAAGGTGTTGCTCTTGGATGGCAGCCTCACCGTTCAGGAATTGGCCCATCGCCTGCGCGTGGCCGAAACTGAGATCATCAAAACCCTCTTTTTCAAGGGGGTGATGGTGACCATCAACCAGGTCTTGGATGAGTCGCTGGCCGAGTCGGTGGCCAAAGAGTTGGGCTATGAGATTCGCCGACCCGAGGCAGAACCCGAGGCCAAAAAAACCGAAATGCTGGATGTGGAGGACATCGACCATCTGGTCTCGCGTCCGCCGGTGGTGACCATCATGGGCCACGTGGACCACGGCAAAACCACTCTCCTCGATGCCATCCGCGACACCAAAGTGGCGCAGGGAGAGGCTGGCGGGATCACCCAGCGCATCGGTGCCTACCATGTGGATGTGAACTTTGAAGGCCAGAAGCGGCGCATCGTTTTCCTGGATACTCCTGGCCACCAGGCTTTTACCGCCATGCGCGCCCGGGGAGCCCGCGTCACCGACATTGCGGTTTTGGTGGTGGCCGCCGACGATGGGGTACAACCGCAAACTCTGGAAGCGATCAGCCATGCGCGGGCGGCTCAGGTGCCGATCATCGTGGCCATTAACAAGATCGACAAACCCGGCAGCCAGCCGGAGCGCATCAAGCAGCAGTTGGCGGAGCATGGCCTATTGCCAGAAGAGTGGGGTGGGGATACCCCGATGGTGGAGGTGAGCGCTCTCACCCGCCGTAACCTGGATGCTCTGCTGGAGATGATCCTATTGGTGGCCGATGTGGCGGAGCTGCAGGCCAACCCCAATCGTCCCGCTCGCGGCACGGTGATCGAGGCCCACTTGGACAAAGCCCGCGGGCCAGTGGCCACTTTGTTGGTGCAAAACGGCACCCTGCGGGTGGGGGATACCCTGGTGGCCGGCGCAGTGCTGGGCCGGGTCAAGGCGATGATGGACGATCGCGGCCAGCGGTTGCAGGAAGCCGGGCCCTCTTCGGCGGTACAACTGCTAGGCCTGGATGAAGTCCCGGCAGCCGGGGATGAGTTTCAGGTTTACACCGACGAAAAAGAGGCCCGTCGCATTGCCCAAGAGCGGGCGGAGGTGCTGCGGCAAACCCGTCTACAACAGGCGCTGCTGTCTCGTCGCGTGAGCTTGGGTAGCGTTTCCGCCAAAGCCCAAGAAGGTCAGCTCAAGGAGTTGAACTTGATCATCAAGACGGATGTCCAGGGATCCGCCGAGGCCATTCAGACAGCGCTGCGGGATTTGCCCCAAGAGGAAGTCCAGTTGCGGGTTCTGCTGGCGGCCCCTGGCGAGATCACGGAAACCGATGTGGATTTGGCTGCGGCCAGCGACGCCATCATCCTCGGTTTCAACACCACCCTGGCCCCCGGCGCCCGCCAGGCTGCCGATGACAAGGGCGTGGATGTGCGGGAGTACGACATCATCTACAACCTGCTGGACGATCTGCGGGCGGCCATGGAGGGCCTGCTGGAGCCGGAAGAAGTAGAGGAGCCGCTGGGTCAGGCGGAGGTGCGCATGGTGATCCCCATCGGGCGCGGTGCGGTTGCCGGCAGCTATGTGCTCTCGGGCAAGGTGCAGCGCAATGCTCTGGTGCGAGTTCGCCGCAGAGGGGAGGTAGTTTACGAGGGACGTCTAGACTCCCTGAAGCGCTTCAAGGACGATGTGCGGGAAGTGGCTGCGGGCTTCGAGTGTGGGATCGGCATCGACAAGTTCCAATCCTGGCAGGAAGGCGACATCATCGAGGTGTACCAGATGGTCACCAAGCGGCGGACGCTGGCCTCTGTCTAGCTTCATCAAGGCACTTCAGGTTGGCCTGCCGGTCAGGCCTGTGTTCTCGGGCAGAGGATCCCAGACAGGGCGGGAAAGTTTGAGCTGATCGTGCGAGCGGGAGGAGTCCTCAGAGGGGGGAATGGATGCAACAGAGCCAGAGACTGAGCCAGATGCTGTTTGTAACGCTGCGGGAGGATCCCGTTGAGGCCGAGCTGCCCAGCCACAAATTGCTGCTGCGGGGCTGCTTTATCCGGCGGCTCTCCCCAGGGATCTACACCTATCTGCCGCTCCTCTGGCGGGTGCTGCAAAAGATCTCGGAGATTGTCCGGGAGGAGATGAACGCCATCGGCGCTCAGGAGTGTCTTTTGCCCCAGCTGCAGCCGGCAGAGATCTGGCGGGAGTCGGGCCGCTGGGAGGTGTACACCCAGGCGGAAGGGATCATGTTTGCCCTTAAGGATCGCCAGGGACGTGAGCAGGCCCTAGGCCCCACCCATGAGGAGGTGATCACCTTGCTGGCCCGGGATCTCATCCGCTCCTATCGCCAGTTGCCGCAGACGCTCTACCAGATCCAGACCAAGTTCCGGGATGAGATTCGGCCCCGCTTTGGCCTAATGCGAGGGCGGGAATTCATCATGAAAGACGCCTATTCCTTCCACGCCAACGAGGAAAGCCTGCGCCAGACCTACCAAGATATGTACCGAGCCTATAGCCGCATCCTCAGGCGCTGTGGGCTGGAGTTTCGCGTGGTGGATGCTGATGCCGGGGCGATTGGGGGGCCATCGGCGGCCTCGCAGGAGTTTATGGTGCTGGCCTCTGCCGGAGAAGATGAGATTCTCTACACGCCCGATGGCTCCTATGCTGCCAATGTGGAGAAGGCCGTCTCCATCCCGCCGCCAGCGGCAGAGTCTCCCTACACCGCCTTCCAGGTTCTGGATACGCCGGGAACCGAAACCATCGAGAAGCTGGCCGCTTTCCTAAAAATCTCCTCTACCCTGATCGTTAAAAACGTCCTCTACCAAGCCCTCTACGACAACGGCCTGCGGGTGGCAGTGCTACTGAGCATCCGTGGGGATCAAGAAGTCAATGAGGTCAAACTGGCCAACCACCTCAGCCGCCTGGCAGAGCGCTACCAAGCCAACAAGCTGCTCAAGCTCACCTTGGCGGATGCCGAGATCCAAAACAGTTGGCAGGGGGATCCCATCCCGGTGGGCTACATTGCCCCCGACTTGCCGGATAGCTGTTTGGGCCCGCAGAAAAACCTTGCCCCCCAGATCCTGCGCTTGGCCGACCAGACGGCAGCTCTGCTGCAGAACTTTGTGACCGGCAGCAACCACGTGGGGCGGCACGTGGTGGGGGCCAACTGGGGCGAGCAATATCCCCTGCCGGAAGTGGTGGATGTGCGCAAAGCGCAAGCGGGGGATCGGTGTTTGCTCAACCCCGACCAGATTCTGGAAACGGCTCGTGGCATCGAGATCGGCCATATCTTCCAGTTGGGTCTCAAGTTCTCACTGCCGATGCGGGCCACCTTTACCGACGAACAGGGATCCGAGCAGCCCCTCTGGATGGGCTGTTATGGCATTGGGGTATCCCGCTTGGCCCAGGCGGCGGTGGAGCAATCCCACGATGCCAATGGCATCATCTGGCCGGTGGCCATTGCCCCCTATCACGTAGTGGTGGTGGTGCCCAACATCTCCGACGCCGAGCAGATGAGCGTGGCGGAAAAACTGGTGCAGGATCTCGCTACTGCCGGCATCGAGACCCTCTGGGATGACCGGGACGAGCGGGCCGGCGTCAAGTTCAAGGATGCAGATCTCATCGGGATCCCCTATCGCCTCACCACGGGGCGCAGCCTCAAACAGGGCAAGGTGGAACTCAGCGAGCGGGCCAGCGGCCAAGCCACGGAAATTCCCATTGAAGAAGTGGTGACTACCCTGAAAGAGCGGATTGAAGCAGCCCTAGCTGTGCCGGACTGAGCGTGGCTTCTCCTGAACTCCATGCTGAACATCTCCATTCTTAAAGAAGACGAATCCTATACTTTTCGCTCTTATTTTGAGATGCCCTACGAGCCAGATGAAATCTTGGCTCAGTTCGGCTATCGACTGGAAATTGGGGAGTGGACATGGCCTGTTGCCCCTGCGCCGCCGCAAACCCCAGTTCTGAAAGATCGGATCCGACAATTGTTACCTTTGGTTAGCCTCACCAGCGAAACAGCGCGGCGGGAATTGCTGGTGGCTCCTGTGCTGACCGAAGTGGCTCTCCATTGTCGAGTTCCTTTGCGGCTGGAGTATCCCCTGATGGTCAACAATTGGTTGAAGGGCAGCCTCGATTATCTGTTGCGAGGGAAGAACATCCTGCTGGTGGTTGAAGCCAAAAAGGACGATCTAACGCGAGCCTTTGTGCAAATGGCTGTAGAAATGATTGCCCTGGCGCAGGTGGAGCAGCAGGCTCAGATCTACGGTGCAGTGACGATGGGGTCTATCTGGCAGTTCGGACAAATTCTTGCCCATCAGCAGGTGATCAAACAAGACTTAACGCTGTATCGGGTACCTGAGGAGCTAGAAACCATTGCCGGCATTCTCACTGCCATGGTCAGCAGCCCTAGCCAATCGTGAATTAAAAGCGTGAATTAAAAGTAAGTCATGGATCGAAAAACAGTCTGGTTTGCCCTAAAATTGATGCTGGCTGCTGCCGGGATCAGCACAGCCATCAAGTATGGTGGCCCTTACTTGGCCTTGCCGGAGCAAATACCGGTGGTGATCGGGATGATCGTTTTGCCCACCCTGATCGTGGCCGGGCTCCTGTGGCGCTGGCAAATGCAGTCTCCTCTATCCAAAACTCCCCTACAAGCCGGCAAGGGATCCCTGGGAATTGAAGATGATAGAGCCTTCACCCCCAGCCCTTCTCCCAGGGGAGAGAGGGAAGTCTGAACTGCTGGACATGGAAGGCTGCCCAGATCCCTTGATGGGTGGGGGGAAGTCTATCGGGATGGGCTGGGATCCCTTGAACCCCTTACTGCTGGGTAAGGCGCAGGGTTACCGTTGGGCTGGTTTGGTTGCCGGAAGTGGCCGTGAGATTCACCTGATACACCGTGCCAGAGGCCGGAATGGGAGGTCGAACGGTGATGGTGAAACGGCCCTGGGCATCTGCCTGCACCGTTTGGTTGGTCACGGTCTGTTGGGCGCTGATGATGCCGCCCAGAGAAGTAGAAGCCGTTACATTCACCCGCACCGAAGCATTGGGAGCTGTAGTGCCCTGCAGCGTAAACGAAGAGCCGGAAACCCGATCCCCATCCTGCAGGTTGGTGATCTGAGGCAAGAGGGGGCTGGGGGCGCTGACCGTGGCGGAAACCTCTTGGGTGGTCAGCCGCTGGATGCCCCCGGTGGCCCCTTCGATCAGGCGGGCCGGTTGTTCGGCGGTCATGAAGCGCACTTGGCCGCCATTTTCCAGGCGGGCGACGACGATCCCTTCCCGGGTGGTATCTTTCGCCTCGATTAGGGCGTTCACTACATAGGTGCCGCTGGAAACTTCCTGAGCCGGCAAGGTTTGCACTTGCCGTCCATCCTGGATGAGGTAAACCGTTACCCGGCTGGAAGGGGTACCTTTGACGGTGACCAACAGGATTTCTCCCGCTGCCAAAGGGCGACTGCCGGCATTGTGATCCACCAGGTCGATGGAAGCGCGGACAGGGCTGCCCACAGTGAAGCTCCAGGTCACGCGGCGGGTCACCCCCTGGGTATTGGTGAACTCCAGCAGAACTTCCCGGCGCCCCGGCGGCAGAGGTTGGGCAGGGCGATAGGTGAAGAAATCTCGGGTGATCACCGACTGGGACGTGACATCTTGACCATCCAGGAAAACCCTCACCGTTTCCGGGCGCACGCTGACGCCATCTTGGCTGCGGAAAGAAGCCGAGATTGGGGAGGTAGGTTCAACATTGGTGGCCGCTTGAGCTGGGCTGGGATCCGTAATTTGCTGAGCCCTTGCAGGCAAGCTCGACAACCCCACAACCGCAGCACCGATCACCAAGGCCCGGGGAAACCAGGAATACAAGTTATCGCTCATGAGACCATCCAAGAAAAAGATAGAGTACAGACAGACTACACAGGCAACAAGCCCAGAGAAAGGCTAAACAGAGTCCGGCAGAACATCGGCCTCGATATCCTGTTCGAATCCTGTCACAGGGGATGGCCCCTGTCGATACGCCTAAACCTCTGATTGGCTCCCCAATAGAGTCAATTCCAACGTCAAAACCGGGCAAAGTCAACTGCCATCTGCCGTGCCGGATCCCACGTCCATCCTGGCAAAATCCAGAAGATGACTGTAGGTGAGAATGTAAGGGATCCCTTTGAAGGATTTGACTTAACTTGTGTTCGATGGGTAATCGATGGGTATCAGCTCATCTCAATTCACAAAAATAGCCCCTGTCTCTTGCAGATCGAGGCAATGATCGCCGGAGACATCGTTGACCAGCCGCACCTCTACGGTGATCACATTCAAGGGATCCACGCTCACCTGGTAGCCCACAGGAGCCAACATCGGCGTGTTGATGGCCATGCAATTGGGGATCAACAGGTTGCTCAGGCGCAACGTTTCGCCTGCAGGCAGTTCCGAGACTTTCTGGCGGGGATCGGTAAAGCCGTATTCCAAAGGCAGACCGGTGCGATTGCGGATCACCAGCTCTGCCGGCAGGTCGGGGTTGAAGCGGGCCACTGGGCGATCAAAAACCAATTGATCGACACCCACCGGTAAGCGCGGCAACGGCACTGTCTGAAAGGTAGGCTGAGCGGCAACCCAGAGGGATCCCTGCAACAACCCTCCGCCAACCCAGCCGCCCAGCAGAGTCGCCAACGTCAAAACCATTCTTTTGCTCCGTTCTGCATAGCTCATGGCTTTCGCCTCAGGATGTGCTTCCAGACTGGTGGGAGTTGGATCCCTTGCCTGCTTGTATTGTTCCCAAAAACGGCTGGCCGGGCCAGATGGCTGCTGTTTTTTCCAGGGTATGCCCCAACCAGCTAAGATCCCGTGGGGGGGAAGTTAAGTTAGAGTTGGCAATGCAAAGGGAGGCATGGCCATGCCAGCAGAACCGAAAAAGTCGGAGAAAAACTTCTCGTGGAAGGGCAGTGCCGACGCGGGCCGGGCGCTGACGATTTTGGCTGTCGTGGGAGCCGCGGTGATTTTACTGGCGGGGTTCCTACAGTAGGCAAACAGTAGGCAAAGCTGTTTGTGTCTGCAGCCGGCACAAGCACCTCAGCACGGCGGCGGAAGCCAAAGTTTCTTCTTCAAGGCGATTTCAAGGCGATGGTGGCAGCCTGCTCGACTTCCAACTTGCCTTCAAGGATCATCCCCGCCATGGTTGAAGATGTCCTCAAGGCAAAGGTGTTGTCTGCGGGGCAGGAAGCCGCCCTCGACTGCGTTCTCCGCCATGGCTGCCCTACAGAAAGAAGCAGATCCGGATGCTTTGGAAGTCCTGCTGATTGGTTGATGCGAGGTTCGCTACGCCTGTCCGGGTCACGCCGCTGGGCAGCAGGCTCAACAGGGAAAAAAGCCCA
This sequence comes from Synechococcus sp. R55.8, assembly GCF_047461895.1. NCBI lineage: Bacteria > Bacillati > Cyanobacteriota > Cyanophyceae > Synechococcales > Synechococcaceae > Synechococcus > Synechococcus sp. R55.8. The sequence goes on from NZ_JANSIB010000019.1 coordinate 12,474, forward strand.
GCAGAGAAGGGATCCCTGCTGAGCCCCTTGAAAGCGCCGAGGAAGGGGTAAAGTGCCCTCAGCCCAGCAGCCGGCGGGCAGTGTTGACCACGTTTTCCACCGTGAAGCCGAACTTCTCCATACACACCGGGCCGGGGGCGGAAGCGCCAAAGCGATCGATGCCAATGGCCACCCCCTCAAACCCCAGGTACTTGTGCCAGCCGAAGGTGCAGCCTGCCTCGACGGAGACGCGCTTGGTGACGTTGGGGGGCAGAACCGAGTCTCGGTAGCTCTGGGGCTGGGCCTCAAACAGCTCCATACAGGGCATAGAGACCACCCGCACGGCCCGGCCTTCCTGCTTCAGTTGGGCTGCAGCTTTCACCGCCAGCTCCAGTTCAGAGCCGGTGGCGATCAAGATCAGCTCTGGATTGGGGGCATCCACCACCACATAGGCCCCTTTGGCTACGCCTTCAATGGAGGTGCCTTCCACCGGGTTGACCGCCTGCCGGGTGAACACCAGCACAGAAGGGGTGGTCTTGGCTTCTAGGGCCACCTGGTAAGATCCCACCGTTTCGCGGGCATCTGCCGGGCGCAGCACATAGAGGTTGGGGATAGCCCGTAGGGAAGCCAGTGTCTCAATGGGCTGGTGGGTGGGGCCATCTTCCCCCAAGGCGACGGAGTCGTGGGTCATGACGTGCAGCACCCGCACTTGCGAGAGGGCCGATAGGCGGATGGCAGGCCGCATGTAGTCTGTGAAGATCAAAAAGGTGGCGTCGTAAGGGATGAGGCCTCCATGAAGCGCCATGCCGTTGGCGATGGCTCCCATGCCGTGTTCCCGCACCCCAAAGCGGAAGTTGCGCCCCTCGTAAGATCCGGCCTGAAACTCTGGGATCCCTTTTAAATAGGTCATGTTGGAGTGGGCGAGATCTGCGGATCCCCCCAGCAGTTCCGGCACGGCCTTGGCCAAGGCATTCAGACACAACTTGGAGAGGTTACGGGTAGACTCTCTGCCGGTTTCTGCAATGGGGGCCAGCGCTTCTTTCCAGCCCACCGGCAGCTCCCCGGCCATGATGCGCTTGAACTCGGCGGCCTCTTCGGGGTAAGCCTTCTCGTAGGCGGCGAAGCGCTCGTTCCACTCCGCCTCGGCCTTGGCCCCTTTCTCGATGGCCTGGCGGAAGTGGGCCAGCACCTCGTCGGGAATGTAAAACTCCGGCTCCAGAGGCCAACCCAGGTTTTGTTTGGTGAGCTTCACCTCTTCCGGCCCCAAAGGCGCCCCGTGGACGCTCTCGCTGCCGGCCTTGTTGGGGGATCCGTAGCCGATGGTGGTCTCGACAATAATCAAGGACGGCTTGTTGGTGACTTCCTTGGCTTTCTGGATGGCCTCGGCGATCCCTTTCAAGTCGTGGTTGCCATCCTCTACTTTTTGCACATGCCAGCCGTAGGCTTCATAGCGTTTGCCCACATCTTCCGTAAAGGCGATTTCCGTTCTGCCGTCGATGGAGATGTGGTTGCTGTCGTAAAGCATGATCAGCTTGCCCAGTTGCAGGTGGCCGGCCAGAGAAGCTGCTTCAGAAGCCACCCCTTCCATGTTGCAGCCATCGCCCAAGATCACGTAAGTGTAGTGATCCACAATGGTGTAACCGGGCTTGTTGAAGCGGGCGGCCAGATGGGCCTCGGCAATGGCCAACCCTACCGCATTGCCCACCCCTTGCCCCAGCGGGCCGGTGGTCACCTCCACCCCCGGAGTTTCAAAGTTTTCCGGGTGGCCGGGGGTTTTGGAGCCCCACTGGCGGAACTGCTTAATGTCCTCCAGGCTTACATCGAAGCCGGTTAGGTGCAGCAGCGCGTACTGCAGCATGCAGCCGTGCCCCGCCGAGAGCACAAAGCGATCCCGATCCACCCACTTGGGGTTGCGGGGGTTGAACTTCATGAACTGCTGCCACAGCACATAGGCCATGGGTGCTGCTCCCATCGGCAGGCCGGGGTGGCCGGAGTTGGCCTTCTGAACAGCATCCACCGCCAAAAAGCGAATCGTGTTGATGGCAAGTTGTTCCAGAGAGGGAGGAGCAGCAACAACCATGTGGGATCCCTATCGCTCGACATTTGCTTTCCAGTATGCCGTGTTTTGGGTCGTGCTTCCGAGGCGCTAGGGATCAATTGGGCCGGGAAATTGGCTTTGTCCAAATTCCAACGGGGCCAAATGGCAGGCTAAGCTGAGTGATACCGTCGCTGCTGTTTTGTGCTGGAGCACTTCTTTGACCGTTGTTTCTTCTTCTCCTGGCGGCAAACCCTCCTGGCTGCGGGCCAAGGCCCCTCAACGGGTGGGATCCGTCCAGCAACTGCTGCGGGACTTGGGCCTGAACACGGTTTGCGAAGAGGCTTCCTGTCCCAACCTGGGGGAGTGTTTTGCCAACGGCACCGCCACCTTTTTGATCATGGGCCCGGCCTGTACCCGCGCCTGCCCCTACTGCGATATCGACTTCACCAAACGCCCTCTGCCCCTGGATGCCACTGAACCCCTGCGGGTGGCAGAAGCAGTGGAACGCTTGGGATTGCGCCATGCGGTGATTACGTCGGTGAATCGGGACGACCTGCCCGATGGGGGAGCCAGCCAGTTTGTGGCCTGCATTGCGGAAATCCGCCGCCGCATGCCCCAGACCACCATCGAGGTCTTGATCCCAGACCTATGTGGTAACTGGCAGGCGCTGCAGCAGATCTTGGCCGCCCGACCGACGGTGCTCAACCACAATACCGAAACGGTGCCCCGCCTCTATCGCCGTGTACGCCCGCAAGGGAACTACGAGCGCTCCCTCAAACTGTTAGAGTTGGCACGGCAATGGGATCCCGGCCTGTACACCAAGTCAGGGGTGATGTTGGGTCTGGGAGAGACAGCCGAGGAGATCTTGCAGGTGATGCGGGATCTGCGCCGGGTGGGTTGTGACATCCTCACCTTGGGCCAGTATCTGGCTCCCAGCCCCAAGCACTTGCCGGTGGAGCGCTACGTTCCCCCCGAAGAGTTCGACCATTGGCGACGGGTGGGAGAGGAACTGGGCTTTTTGCAGGTGGTGTCCTCCCCTCTCACCCGCAGCTCTTACCATGCCGAGGCCGTACAAGATTTGATGCGCCACTCTCCCAAAGGGGGATCCTGAGTAGCGGCTCTCCACCAAGTTAGACTGCTGAAAGCCCGAGGCTGGTGTGTTCCTGACACCGCCAAGGAGACCCAAGACCGGGAACCCAATCATGGATATGAACAGGATCCCTCCTTCTACTAGCAGCAGCTCAGAAACCGGCTTGGTTCCCTCACCCCAGGGTTGGCCACAGCCTCTCCGCTGGCGGCCACCACTGGTCACTCCAGAAGAATATGCCGAGTTGATGGTGGGATTGATGCGGGAGTCTCGCCTCAGCCTGAACTACTTGATGTTGGTGCTCGGCTCCTGTGTGATTGCCACGTTGGGGTTACTGGCCAATAGCCCGGCCGTGATCATTGGGGCGATGATCGTGGCTCCTTTGATGCTGCCGATTCGCGGCATGGCCATGGGGGCTTTAGATGGGAATGTGGTCTTGTTTCGTACAGGCATCCTGTCTTTGACCGTGGGAACTGGTATTGGGGTGGGGGTGTCTTTCCTGCTGGGGTGGTGGGTAGGTCTTCCCAATTGGGGCAGCGAAATTTTGGCCCGCACTCAACCCAACCTGTTGGATTTGGGAGTGGCGCTAGCAGCAGGGGGAATTGGCGCTTTTGCTAGGGTGCGTAAAGAGATCGCCGACAGTTTGGCAGGGGTTGCGATTGCTGTGGCCTTAATGCCGCCGGTGTGTGTGATTGGTTTGGGACTGGCCTATGCCGACTGGGAGATCAGCCTAGGAGCAACCCTGCTCTATTCCACCAACCTGTTGGGGATTGCCCTGGCTTGCATGGTTACGTTTTTGCTGATGGGCTACGCCCCCTTGCACAAGGCCCGTTCTGGATTGGTGTGGATGTTCGGTTTGGTGATGGTGTTGCTGGTGCCGCTGGCAGCCAGTATGACTCAACTGCTGTATCAATCTCGGTTGGAATGGGCGCTACGAACCGCCTTGCTAAACAGAACCATCACCTTCCAACGGGTAACCCTATTGCGCAGCGAGTTTAACTGGGTGGTCAATCCCCCAGAAGTAGTGCTGTCGGTACGAGCAGACGAGCCGGTTACCCCCAGGCAGGTGACTTTGCTGGAGGAATTTGTGGCGGCGGAGGTAGGTCGCCCCTTTACCCTGATTTTTCAGGTGGTACAAGACCAAGAGGTGCGCCGAGAAATGCCTGCCCCAGAAGAGCCTGAGTCGGATCCCGAGGTTAACCCTACAGAGGCAACTCTTTCCCCACGACCGAGGGGGATTATCCCCCCCTACTGAATCGCCGGGTGGGCTTGCTACAACGTCAGGGATCCCACCTTGTGCTCTATGAGCTGCGCCAGATCTTGCAGGAAGGCCGCTGCATGGGCGCCGTAGATGACACGGTGATCGCAGGTAAGGTTCACTTGCATCTGGGAGCGGATGGCAATGGCTTTTTCCGGCGTCGCCACCACCGTGGGGCGAGAAGCGCCGATGGCCAAAATGGATCCCTGGTTGGGGGGCAAAATGGCATCGAAGCGATCCACCCCAAACATGCCCAGGTTGGAGAGGGTGAAGGTGCCGCTGGTGTACTCCTCTGGCTGCAGTTGCTTACGCCGCGCCCGCTCCACCAGATCCTTCCAGCGGCGGGAGATCTCGTACAGATCAATCCGATTGGCTTGCTTTAGGACAGGAGTGATCAGCCCGCCATCCTCCATGGCCACCGCCACCGCGATGTTGATATCGGCTTTGTAGTGGATCCCGCCTTCTGTGTAGCTGGCATTCAGAAGGGGGTGCTTCTCCAGGGTCATGGCCACGGCTTTGACCAAGAGGGCCGTCAGGGTGACTCCTTTGGGCTTCACCTGTTGGTAGAGGTGATCCAGGCTATCGGTGGTGATGGTGTAGCCCACGTGGAACACCGGCACGCCCAGGCTGGCGTTCATATTGCGCACCACCGCCGCTTGTAAAGTGCTGAGGGGAACCGTTTCTCCCAAGGGGACAGCCACAGGAGTTGGGGACGTAGGGGCTGGGGCAGAGGGGGCAGCCACTGCAGGAGCGGAAAGGGCCGCTGCCCGCTCCACGTCTTCGGCTATGATGCGACCGTTGGGGCCGGAGCCGCGCACGGTGCGCAGATCGATCCCCAGGCTCTCCGCCAGTTTTTTCGCCCGTGGAGAAGCCACGATCCGCTGGGATCCCGATCCATTTTGGAGGGCAGGGGTGGGAGCAGGAGCAGGGCTGGCTGATGGAGCTGCGGGAGGGGGTGCCACAGGGGCAGCTCCGGCAGAGAGGGCCTTGGCTTTTTCCTGGGCCTGGGCCACTTCTGCCTCGCTTTCGGCAATCAGGGCAATGGGGGCGCCCACCGGGGCTGATTCCCCTGCCGGCACCAGGATGCTGGCCAGGATGCCGCTGTGGAAGGACTCCACGTCCATGTCCGCTTTGTCGGACTCCACCACCAGGATGTTTTCTCCTTTCTCCACGCGGTCGCCGGGGTTCTTAAGCCAGGTGACGATCTTGCCCGTTTCCATGGTGGAGCTGAGGGCCGGCATGGAGAGTTCGTGGATCATCGATGGGGATGGGAACACAGCAGAAGAGATTGTAACTCAGGAGACGGGATCCCCGCGCACGTCTCTGGGCCGGCTTTGGGCTCACCGGGTGCCAGCCGCTTCTGCTTCGGCCACCACCAGCAGGGTTTTCAACAGGGAATCGGGGTTGAGGCTGATGGAATCGATCCCTGCTTGCACCAGGAAGCGGGCAAATTCAGGGTAGTCGCTGGGGGCCTGCCCGCAGATGCCGATCTTGCGGCCATGGCTTTTCACCGTCTGGATTACCTGGGCGATCATCCGCCTGACGGCCTCGTTGCGCTCGTCAAAAAGGTGGGCCACCAGGGCTGAGTCGCGATCCAGGCCCAGAGTGAGCTGGGTGAGGTCGTTGGAGCCGATGGAGAAGCCGTCGAAGATCTGGCAAAACGCGTCGGCCAGGATGACGTTGCTGGGCAATTCACACATCACGTACACCTGCAGACCGTTTTCTCCCCGCACCAGGCCATGGCGGGCCATCTCTTCCAGCACCTTGTGCCCCTCTTCCGGCGTGCGGCAGAAGGGGATCATCAAGATCACGTTGGTCAGGCCCATCTCATCCCGCACCCGTTTCATGGCCCGACACTCCAAGGCAAAGCCCTCACGGTAGCGGGGATCCGTGTAGCGGGAGGCCCCCCGCCAGCCAATCATGGGGTTTTCCTCGTGGGGTTCGTAGCGGGATCCCCCCAACAGGTGGGCATACTCGTTGCTCTTGAAATCCGACAGCCGCACGATCACCGGCTTGGGATAGAAGGCGGCGGCGATGGTGCTCACCCCTTGGGCCAGCTTATCCACAAAGTATTCAGGCTTATCGGGATATTGGGCGGTCAGCTCCGCCAGGCGAGGCTCCTCCTTCACCGCCTGCTCGTAGTTGAGCAAAGCCAGCGGGTGGACCTGAATGTGGTTGGCAATGATGAACTCCAGCCGCGCCAGCCCCACGCCATCGCAAGGGATCCCGCTGAGGCCGAAGGCTTTTTCTGGGTTGCCCACATTCATCATCAGCTGGGTGCGGGGACGGGGCAGCTCCTCCAGCGGGATCTCCGTCACCTCATAGGGCAACAGGCCCGGGTAGACCCGCCCTTCTTCCCCTTCGGCGCAGGAGACGGTGATGGGCTCGCCGGAACGGAGCACCTGCGTGGCGTTGCCGCAGCCCACAATGGCCGGGATCCCCAGCTCGCGGGCGATGATGGCCGCATGGCAAGTTCTGCCCCCCTGGTTGGTGACGATGGCGCTGGCCTTTTTCATGATTGGCTCCCAGTCGGGATCCGTTTTTTCGGTCACCAGCACCTCGCCGGCCTGAAACTGATCCGAGCGGCGCACATCCAAAATGACGCGGGCTGTGCCCTGGCCAATGGCCTCGCCTACGGCCCGTCCCCGCACCAGAGGCTCGGGCTGCGCCCCAGGCTGGGTGAAGCGATAGGTGGTCAGCTGGTTGGCCCCTTTTTGCGACTGCACCGTTTCGGGGCGGGCCTGGACGATAAACAGCTCGCCGGTGATCCCATCTTTGGCCCACTCGATGTCCATGGGGGTGAAGCGGCCCCGCAGCGCCGAGTAGTGCTCTTCGATCAAGCAGGCCCACTGGGCCAATTTGAGGATTTCCTCATCCCTGAGGGCATATTGCTTGCGCAGGCTTTCGGGGACGGCCACGTTTTTGGTGGAACGGGATCCCCCCTCGTCGTAGACCAGCTTCAGGGCCTTGCTGCCCAGCTTGCGGGAGAGGATGGGGCGCAGTCCCTGCTTGAGGGTGGGTTTGAAGACCACGTACTCATCGGGGTTGACGATCCCTTGCACCACGTTTTCCCCCAGGCCGTAGGCGGCGGTGATCAGCACCGCATCTTTAAAGCCGGTTTCTGGGTCGATGGAGAACATCACCCCTGAGCAAGCCAGATCCGAGCGCACCATCTTCTGCACCCCCACCGAGAGGGCTACTTGAAAATGGTCAAAGCCCTTGATCTGGCGGTAGGAGATGGCCCGGTCGGTAAACAAGCTGGCAAAACAGTGGTGACAGGCATTGAGCACTGCCCGCACTCCACGCACGTTCAGGTAGGTCTCCTGCTGGCCGGCAAAGCTGGCATCCGGCAAGTCTTCTGCCGTGGCACTGGAGCGCACCGCCACATCGGTGTCGGGGCCGTAGCGCTCGCACAGCTTTTGGTAGGCTTCGGCGATGGCCTGCTCTAGCTGAGGGGGGAAGGGAGTTTGCAAGATCAAGGTGCGGGCAGCCTTGCCCCGCTCGCGCAAATTTTGGACATTCTCAATGTCTAAGTCTTTGAAAATCTCCTGCAACTTCTCCTCTAGGCCCGCAGAGGCGATGAACTGGCGATACGCATGGGCGGTGGTGGCAAATCCTGTCGGCACCTGGATCCCCTTTGAGGTGAGCTGCTGCAGCATTTCTCCCAAGGAGGCGTTTTTCCCGCCCACCTGGGCAACGTCCCGCAGCCCCACCTCCGTCAGGGGCAAGACCAAAGGCGGCTCTGAGCCAAGCTGGGGTTGAGAGGGTTGCTGAAGCTGGGATCCCCTGGTTGCTCCATCCGACATGTCTTACCTCCTTCTTAGATCCATTGAGCGATCCATTGAGCCAACGCCAATTGCTGGGGTGTGCTGTGTTGTCGGCTTGGGATCGCTCCCGGCTCTCCTATGCCAACACTCGGCCCAACTCATTCTTGGTGGGCCATAACCTCACTCTAGTCAGGATTTTCTGCCCCTTAAAATTGCCCAGGGATCCCCCCAAGAAGGCTTAGAAGGCGATGAGACAAGGCAGATCCCCCCACCACCTGCCTGCGGAAGTTGCTGCAAATCTTCGACCTTTTTTACTCAGTGCAAAAGTAGCCGGGCTGCCACAATGGTCAAAGAAGTCAATTTGGGCAACAACGGCATGGAGGGCCACAAGGAGGCTGCAGCAGACATTCGCCAGATCAGGGTGACGGAAAAACAGCAGGGCTTGCGGCTGGATCGAGGATTGGCAGAGCAACTGCCGGAGCTGTCGCGGTCGCGCCTGCAGCAGCTTATCCGCCAGGGCCAGGTTTGGCTCAATGGGCAGCCCTGCCGGGATAAGGATCGCCCCCTGCAAGCTGGGGATGAAGTCGAGGTGCGGATCCCGCCAGCCACCCCGACTGCCCTGCAGCCGGAGCCGATCCCCTTGGACATTCTTTACGAAGATGACGATTTGCTTGTGATCAACAAGCCCCGCGGTTTGGTGGTGCACCCCGCCCCCGGCCACGCCAGTGGCACCCTGGTGCACGCCCTGCTGGCCCACTGCCCCCATCTTTCAGGCATCAACGGCGAGCTGCGTCCAGGTATTGTCCATCGCCTTGACAAAGACACCACTGGTGCCCTGGTGATTGCCAAACACGATCAGGCCCACCAGCACCTACAAGCCCAGATCCAGGCCAAAACCGCCCGGCGCATCTACTTGGGGGTGGTGTTTGGCCGGCCGGCCCAAAGCCAAGGCACCGTCTCTGCCCCCATTGGGAGGCACCCGGTGGATCGGCAGAAAATGGCCGTCCTGACCCCTGGCCAAGGGCGAGTGGCGGTAACCCACTGGCAAGTGTTGGAGCGGCTGGGCAACTACACCCTGATGCAGTTTGAGCTGGAGACCGGGCGCACCCATCAAATTCGGGTGCATGCTGCCCACATGCGCCTACCCATTGTCGGGGATCCCCTCTACACCCAGAGCAAAACCAGCCCTGTTAAGCTGGGCGGCCAAGCTCTCCATGCCTGGAAGCTCTCCTTTGTTCACCCGCGCACAGGCCAGCCGCTGCAGTTTACCGCTCCCCTGCCGGAGGAGTTTGAGCGGCTCTTGCGGCAGTTGCGCAGCCAGGCGGGCTAGGCAGCCTCTGGGGTTTCCCCCTTGCTTTGCCTGGTCATTGCAAACGGCTGTGGAACAGCTGGTTGGTTGATCCCCAGCTCCCCTCGCCCGCAAGGGGTGAGGGTCAGCGGCGAAGGGTCTTCATCTTGTTTGAAACGAGTATGCCCAGTTGTCCCCACACCCGTGGGGGTGAACCCGGCCAGAGAAGAGAATTAAGACAATCTCACATCTGCTGGGATCCCTTGCGTGGATGGGTAACACTGGGACTAGGTCGCAGAAGCGGCGCGGAGTGCGATCTCTAGGGAGGGGAGTATGAGCAAGAGCTTGCTGGAGCAGTTACGAGAGATGACCGTCGTGGTCGCCGATACGGGGGATATCAACGCCATCGAGAGCTTTAAGCCGCAGGATGCCACCACCAATCCCTCTTTGATCACAGCGGCTGCCCAAATGCACCAGTACCAGGGCATTGTCGATGAAACCTTACTCAAGGCCCGCCAAGAACTGGGATCCAAAGCCGACATCAAAACCGTGGTGGCCCACGCCATCGATCAACTGGCCGTGGCCTTTGGCGTGCGCATTTTGTCCATCATTCCTGGCCGGGTCTCGACGGAGGTGGATGCCCGCCTCTCTTACGACACAGAAGCCACAGTTGCCAAAGCCCGCCATTTGATCGAGCTCTACAAGGCGGCAGGAGCGGATCCCAAGCGGGTGCTGATTAAAATTGCCTCGACTTGGGAAGGGATCCGGGCTGCCGAGATCCTGGAGAAAGAAGGGATCCACTGCAACCTTACCCTGTTGTTTGGCTTGCACCAAGCCATAGCCTGCGCCGAAGCGGGGGTGAAGCTGATCTCGCCCTTTGTAGGCCGCATCTTGGATTGGTATAAGAAACACACGGGCCGGGAGAGCTATCCCCCTGCCGAAGATCCGGGGGTGCAATCGGTAACCCAGATTTACAACTATCTGCGCAAATACGACTATCCGACCGAGGTGATGGGGGCCAGCTTCCGCAACATCGGGGAGATCATCGAGTTGGCCGGCTGTGATCTCCTGACCATCTCGCCCGCCTTGCTGGCGGAGCTGCAGAACACCGAGGGTTACCTGGAGCGCAAACTGGATCCGGAAAAAGCCAAGAAAATGGACATCCCGCGCCTGGTGATGGATCGAGCTACCTTCGACCAGATGCACCGGGAAAACCGCATGGCCTCAGAAAAGCTGGAAGAAGGGATCCAGGGCTTCTCCAAAGCGCTGGAGGTGCTGGAAAAACTGCTCACCGAGCGGCTGCAGAAGCTGGAGGGTGCCAAGGAAACCATTACCCACGCCGCCCAGGATGTCTTCCGCCTCTACGACCTGGATGGGGATGGCTTCATCACCCGCGAGGAGTGGATGGGGGCAGATCGCGTTTTCGATGCCCTGGATACCAACCAAGATGGCAAAATTACCCCTGAGGAAATGTTGGTCGGCCTAGGGGCGGCGGTCTATCTGAAGAATTAGCCGCTGGCAGCCGGCCTGGGAAAACCTCAAGGTCTATGGGCGAGAACTTTCGCCACATCGGAGACGGGGTGGCCGCCCTGGAAGCGCAAGCCCGCCGCTGGATTGCCCAGCGGCTGCAAGGGATCCCTTACGATCCGCCGCCGGGGCCAGCAGCCAGGCAGGTGCTGCATTGGATCGAGACGGATCTGCTGCCGCGCCTGCAGCAAACCCCCCAGGAGCTGGAGAACCTGCTGCATGGGCTAGGGGGCGGCTATGTGCCCAGCGGCCCTTCCGGCGCCCCCACCCGAGGCCGAGTGGACGTGTTGCCCACGGGGCGCAACTTTTACTCGGTGGACATTCGCGCCATCCCCACCCCCACCGCCTGGCAGGTCGGCTCACTGGCCGCCGAGCGGCTGGTGGAGCGCTACGTGCAAGAGCAGGGGGAATATCCCCGTCGCCTGGGCCTATCCGTTTGGGGCACTTCAACTCTAAGAACTGGCGGCGACGATTGGGCCGAGGCCCTGGCGCTCTTGGGGGTCAAACCCCGCTGGGATGGAGGACGGGTGGTGGACATCGAGATCCTGCCTGTAGCGGTTTTGGGCCGCCCCCGTGTGGATGTAACCTTGCGCATTTCTGGCTTCTTTCGCGATGCCTTTCCCAATCTGATTGCCCTGTTTGACCGGGCCGTGCAGGCCGTGGCTGACCTGGAGGAGCCAGAAGCCGACAATCCCCTGCGGGCCCACGTGCTGGCCGATACCCAGTACTGGCAGGAGCAAGGGATCCCAACGCAAGCAGCGGCGGAGCGGGCGCGGCTGCGCATCTTCGGTTCCAAGCCAGGGGCCTACGGGGCCGGCCTACAGGGGCTGATCGAGGCGCAAAACTGGGAAACAGAAGCGGATCTGGCCCGCGCCTACCTCAACTGGAGCAGCTACGCCTACCGGGCCGATGGCGAGGGAGAGCCGGCCCCCGAAGCCCTGCGGCGGCAATTGGCCCACCTGCAAATTGTGCTCCACAACCAAGACAACCGCGAGCACGACCTGCTGGACTCCGATGACTACTACCAGTTTCAAGGGGGGATGGTGGCGGCAGTGCGAACGCTCCAGGGCCGCAACCCGCGGATTTACTTCGGGGATCACGCCCGTCCCCACAACCCTAAGATCCGCACCCTGGCCGAAGAAATTGACCGCGTCTATCGCGCCCGCGTGATCAACCCCAAGTGGATTGCCGGCGTGATGCGCCACGGCTACAAGGGCGCCTTCGAGATGGCTGCCACCCTGGACTACCTCTTTGCCTACGACGTCACCACCCATGCTGTGCCGGATTTCATGTACGCCGGCCTGGCCCGCGCCTACCTATTGGATCCCCAAGTCCAGCAGTTCCTGCGATCCCGCAACCCCTGGGCGCTGCGGGACATGAGCGAGCGGCTGCTGGAAGCCCACCAGCGGGGCTACTGGCAAGAGCAGGCCCTGGAATTGCTGCCTCAGATCGAAGCCCTGATGCTGGAGATGGAAGCCTACCTGGAATCCCGCTCTCCCGTGGCGAGAGAAGGTTAAGTTCTGCTAAGATTTTTTCATCCAAACCAGTTGTGGAGGGATCCCAGGCCATGAGCAAATCTGAGCTGTTGCGAGAGATTCTGGGGCCACTGTTGGAGGACTACCGCTACTGGTTTGAGCGTTCTCGCCGCTTTTTGCAGGAAGAGACCCTGGAATTGATCAGCCCAGAAGAGCAGCAGTCCTTGCTGGAAGAGGTTTTGGCTGCCCAGGCGGAGCTACAGGTAGCCAAAGCGCTTTATCAGGCCTCTGATCAAGAGGTTGGCATCGACCCTGGGCTGATGGCAAAATGGCATCGCCTGCTGATGAAATGTGCCGAATTGGGCCGTCAATTTCGCCAGATTCACCCCTCCCCCGACCTGTAATGCTGCAGATTCTCTACCTCATCGCTTTTGTGGCCATTGCCTTTTTGGCCCTGCGCAACTTGGTTACCAATGTCATCACACTGGGCGTGGAAGAGCGCAAGGCCTCTCCTCGTCGTGCCCGCAAGCGGATCCCTCACCCAGAGCTGCTGGATGAAGATGGCAACCTCACCGAGGAGCCTCTATTGGTGATTCGCTCGGCCAGCTTGGAAGAAGCTCGCAGCCGTTTGGAAGATCTCTATTCCGGCTCGCCGGACGAAGATTAGGGGAGTTTCTTGGGCTTTCTCTCTTGGGCGTGGCTGCACTAGCCTGGGAAGGTACTGCGCGCGATTTGCCCGAGCGTCTGGTGGGCGAGTCAACGGAGATGGGATCCGACTTCAACGTGGAATCGGTGCTGGAGGCGGTGCTCGGCAAGCTGAAGGTTTTGGCGGAAACGGGACAAACCTTTGGTCAGCCGATCACTATTGGTGAGACGATTATTGTCCCTTACATGTCCTTGCATTTTGGCTTGGGTGGGGGAGGGGGTAACTTTGGAAAGACTGCTCCTGGCTGTCGCGGCAACGGCGGGGATCCGGCCAGTCTGTTCGGGGGAGCGGGGGGCGGGGTGCGCATCGAGCCAGTTGGCTTTCTGGTGATCCGAGGCGAGCGAGTGGAGCTGCTGACCACCGTCCAGAAGCCCGACCAGTGGAACCAACTCAGCGAGACTCTGGTGCCCCTGTTGCAGCAGTGGCTGCAAAATCGTGCCGGCAACTCCTGAAGGGACTAGCCGCGAATGGAGAGGCGGGATCCCTGGGGAGAGGGTTGTACCTCAATGCGGCGGGGGAAAGCATCCTGCAGGCTGGGGATGTGGGTGATCACCAAGATGCAGGCAAAGTCGGGGGCGATGGCGTTGATGGCGGCCAGCAGTTGGGCGCGTCCGGTGGCATCCTGGGATCCAAACCCCTCGTCGATGAGCAGCGTTTGCAGATCGGATCCCGAGCGCTGGGTGAGCAGGCGGGACAAGGCCAGGCGAATGGCGAAGTTGATGCGGAAGGCTTCTCCGCCGGAGTAGGTCTCGTAGGGGCGGGTGCCGTGGGGATCGGCGATGAGGATGTCGAGGGTGTCGCAAGAGCTCCGTCCGGCTACCGAGAACAGCTTGGCCGGTGAGCAATAGCGTCGCCCGGAGCGCTGGGTTACAAATTGCAGGTGCAGGCGGTGTTGGGTCAGGCGGGCCAAGATCTGGTTGGCCTGGGCTTCCAGCTCCGGCAGGACATTTTCGACGATCAGGGCGGGGATGCCGTTGCGACCATAGGCATTGGCCAGCTCTTGGTACACCTGCTGCTGGCGGCGGGCCTGCTGCAGTTGTTGTTCCAGCTCGGCTTGCTCCGCCTGCTGTTGAACCGCCTGTTGTAGCCGTTGCTGGGCAGCCCCTATCTGAGACAGCACCTCATCCAGCCGCCGGCGGTGCTCCCGCAGGGTTTGGCGGATCTCTTGTAGGCGGGCTGAGGAAACGCTGGGTTGCTCGGCCAGTTGTCGGTGAAGCTGTTCCAGCTCTTGGGTGGCTTGGGCAAAGTGCTGGCGGCTTTCCTGCAGGCGTTGGGATAGGGCTTGGGTGCGGGCTGCCACCTCCGGCAGTTCCTGGCGGGCCACCTGTAGGGCTTGCAGACGCGCGGGCCAGAGCTGAGCTTGGGCCAGTTCGGCTTTCACCTGCTGGTGCAGGGATCCATCGTAGCCCAGGTGGTTTAACGCCTGTTCCACCTGAGCCAACCGCTCCGCCAGGGGAGAATCCGATCCCACTGGCGGGACGGAGTCCTTGGATACCGCCTGTTGCAGGGTTTCCAGTTGTGCCTGTAGAGATGCGATTTGCTCGCAGAGGCGAGAGCGGCGCTCTTGGGCCTTGCGGAGTTCTTGAGAGCGGCCCAGGGCCCAGCGCCAGCGCTCCAGTTCTCCCCGTTGTAGGGCGTGCTCGCGCTCGTCATAGCCCAGTTGGTGCAGGGCCTGCTGGATCTGCTGGAGCTGTTGCCGAGCTTCTTGAGCGTAAGCTTCCCGGTCAAGGATTTCCCTCAACTCTGCCGCCTCTGCTTGCCAGAGCTGGATTTGCCGACAGCGCTCCTGCTCGGCTTCCCACTGCTGTTGCAATCGCCCTTGAAGGTGCAGGCGCTCATCCCAAGTGGCCAGTTCTTGGCTAAGACGGCGGTATTCTTCTTGCAAGAGTTCGATCTCCCGGTCGGCCACCGCCAGTTGTTCGCGGATAACAAACAGTTGGCCGGCAATTTCCTCTTGACGCTCGCGGTGTTTTTTCAGCACCACATCCCGCAGGCGCAGGCTGAGGGGACGGCTACAGAGGGGGCAAGTCCAGTGGCGACGGCGCTGCGGAGCCATAAGGCTGGATCCCTGCGGCTCTGGTGTTGGCGTTGCGGGGGATGACTCGGCAGGCTGGCCGACAGAAGATAGGGCCGGGGATCCCTCCTCTTGTTCTGCTGCCTCCTCGACAAGGGCTGTCACCCTCGCCAAAGTGGGGATGGGGCGGCGCTCTCCCTGATCTTGTTCGCCTCGCGGAGCACTTTGAACGGGAAACGCCTCTTGACCTTCATCCCAGCTGGTCACCAACAGGCGGCAGCGTTCTTCTTCCTGTTGCCACTGTTGCTGGAGAACCCGCTGGCGTTCCTGGAGCTTTTGCACGAACAGCCGTCGTTCTTGGACTTTTTCCAACACCCGCTGCTGGTAGAGACGCCGTCGCTCCAGCTCTGCCAAGGCGGCCTCTCCTTCGGCGATTTTCTGCTCCAGTTGCTGCTGCTGTTGGGCTAGAGTTTCCTGGCTTTGTAGTTGCTGGCTGAGAAGCTGAACGCGGGCTTGCAGGCGTTCCCGCTCGCGGCGGATTTGCTCTTGCCAATGCTGTTGCTGCTGGAGAAGGACGGCGGCTTGAGCTTGGGCTTGGTTCAGGGCCTGGAGACGCTCTTGAGCTTGCTGGTAGTGGCGCAGGCCGATTTCGATGCGCTCCTGTTCTGCCAGCAATTGGGCATCGGCTTGGGCCTGGGCTTGGCAGGTGGCCAACTCCTGTTGCAGCCGTTGCATCTTGCGCAGTTGCTGCTGTTGCTGCTCTGCTTGCTGGGCTTGCAGCTTTTGGCGTTCTTGGAGCAGATGCTGCTGTTGCTCGAAGAGGTGGTGGAGATGGCGATCTTGGGCCATCAGGGCTTGGTAGCGTTCGTAACCCGCCAGGATGTCTTCACTCTGGGCGATCAGCTCTTCCAACTGGAGCAGGTGCTGTCGCTGGGCACGCCACTGTTGCTCGGTGTGCTGTAGGTTGGTGCCGAGCTTTTGCAAGTGTTGGGTAAGGTGTTGGTGGCGCTCCTGCAGGATGCAGCGATGTTCGTAGAGGCGCTCTAGGGCTTGCAATTCCTGCTGTTGCTGGGCTAGGAGCTGCTGCAGATGAGTTTGCCGTTGTTGGAGTTGCTCCAGTTCGGCTTGAATTTGGCCAAGGTGGGCCTGTTGTTGGTCGAGCTGCTGCAGGCGCTCTTGGAGCAGATCCGCTTTGAGCTTGGCGCTGCGTGCCCGTTCCCGACAGCGCTCGGCCAGCAGATCGTACTGCCCCAGCTTGAGCATGTCGGCCAAAATTTGCTTGCGCTCGCCAGGACGCTTCAGGGTGAAGGCATCCGCTTGTCCTTGTCGCAGATAGGCGGAGTGAATAAAGGTCTCGTAGTCGAGGCTGAGCTGACTTTGAATGGCCTGTTGGGTGGCGCGCATGCCGCGGCGGGTTAGGCTGCGCCAGCGAGGTTGGCCGTCGGTTTCTCCGGTTTGAATTTGCCACTCCAGGGATCCCTCGCCCGATAGATGACGGCTGCGCAGGATGCGGTAGGTTTGTCCTCGGGAGCGGTAGATCACCTCTACCCAGGCTTCGCTGGCCCCCTTGCGGATGAGATCGCTGTCGTTGCTGGCCCGGCTTTGCCCCCAGAGGCCCCAGGTGAGGGCGTCGAGCAGGGCAGACTTGCCTGCCCCATTGGGGCCACAGATACAGGCGGTGTGGATCCCGCGCAGATCCAAAACGGCGTGAGCGTAACAGAGAAAATTGTGCAAGGTTAGGCGAACCGGGATCACGGAAAACTCTGAGGGGCTCTGGTTGCTGGAAAAAATGAGGTTGAGCCATTTGATCCAGAGTATCGCGTCAGCGGTGGGGAGCAACGAAGTGAGGAGAGAGGAGTGAGGATACTCCCTTCTCACTACTCTCCGTTCTTTTCTCTTTTCTCTCTTGTCTCTCTTGAGA
>NZ_JANSIB010000020.1:0-19000 GCF_047461895.1 Synechococcus sp. R55.8
AGGACGGCAGGCCAGAACTCAGCCAAAAGAGCACCCAGGGAGCTGCGGAAAGGAGGGGAATGAAGCGGATCCCACCCTGGGGATCCCCTTGAAGACAAGTGCTCCGCACCGCTCTCGCAACTGAGGATGGCAGGGTTGTTGCTGCGCAACCGGATCCCTTGCTCCCCCTCACTCTTCATGGATCAGCAGGGATCCACTCTTGAGCAACTGCTCGGCCAAACGGTGGTGCAGGGCATGGCCCGCCTTGTAGGCCACAATGTGCCCCTGCAGTCGGCAGCCCAGGAGGCTGAGATCTCCTAGTAAATCTATCAGCTTATGGCGCACCGGCTCATCTGGGTAGCGCAATGGCCCCAACCACTCGGTTTGGCTACAGACAATGGCATTTTCCAGGCTGCCCCCCTGGATTAGCCCCCGTTCCCGGGCCAGCTCCACATCCTGCTGGCGGGCGAAGGTGCGGGCCGGCGCAATGGACTGGACAAAATCCGGCCTGTTCTCCCTCCAGCTCAGCCACTGTTCTCCAATCGGGCAATCGGCAAAATCGATGCCATAGGTAAAGCGGGCTGTAGGATGGGGGAGGGCGCTGACAAAGGCTTCCCCCGCCCAGACAGTGACCGGTTCTTGGATCACCCCCAGCAGGGCTGGCTGATCTTGGGCCTGGATCCCGGCCTGGGCAATGGCCTCTACAAAGGGCAGGGCAGAGCCATCCAGAATCGGCAGCTCCGGCCCCTCCACCTCGATGCGGCAGTTGTCAATGCCCAGGATGTAAAGGGCGGCCAGCAGGTGTTCCACCGTCTGCACTTGAACAGAGGGGGATCCCTGCTGCAACAGGGTGCAGAGATGGGCAGGGGCCAGGGATCCCAACCGAGCCGGGATCTCAGGGGATCCCGGTTGATCCACCCGCACAAAAACCCGACCGCTGCCGGCAGGAGCTGGATGCAGACTGCAGCCAATTGGCAGGCCGGTGTGCAGGCCAACGCCTTCTAGGGCAATAGAGCTGGCTAAGGTGTGTTGCCGGCCTCTCATCGTGCTCCGCAGCGCTAGTGCAAACGCTCTTGGCCCTGGTCGAAAACGCGGTAATACAGCTCCCGATAGCCCACGCGCAGGTTGCTGCTGGCATCTGCCAACTTGGCTTTGTGGCTGCGGGTGCCGTAGGCGCTGAACACCTCGTAGGTATCTCCCTCAAAGAAAAAGGAAGAGACATCGGACACCTCTTCGCCCCCCAGCAACTGCCAGCGCCCCTGGCGAAACTGCAGCCGGTAGTGGGCTTTATCCAAGCTGCCGGAAGGACGGTCGATCATGGCGTCGATGCTGCCCTCGTAGAAGGGCTCTGCACCACCATCGTGAACCGACACCTCCACAGCGATATCTCGGTAACGGCAGTTGGGCCGGTTGCACAGGCGAATCGAGCGCATGACCTCGGCAATGGCTTCCAGCCGCTGCCGCGCCTCGGCCAGAGAAAACCGCTCTGAGTCGCTATCGCGAACGAGCTGGGGCGATACCTGAGCCGGCCCTGCCAGCGATGAAGGGGCAGCCAGCGCCGGGGATCCCCAGCAGCATCCCACCAACACCAGACAAATCAAGCTCAGCCAACAACGGTATGCGGATCCCATGGATGCAATCTATGACAAAATCAAGCTCCTCTTCTCTACTCTAGGCACTCTGGGGGATCCCAACCTGATGCCGATATTACCCCACTCTGGCCCTGAACAACTGGCGCAGGTACGGCTTGTATTGGTGCAGCCGGCTGGGCCGCGCAACCTCGGCGCCATTGCCCGCGTGATGAAAAACATGGGCTTCAGGCAGTGGGTGCTGGTGGATCCCCAATGCGATCCCCTCGATATGGAAGCGATCACCACAGCCGTGCATGGGGCAGACCTGCTCCATCAAGCCCGGAAGGTGCAAACTTTGCCCGAAGCCCTACAAGGGTGTGTGCAGGTTTTCGGGACAACGGGGCGCAGCCAAACCTACCCACCCGAATGGCAAATTCAGTCCCCCCGCCAAGCCTTTCCCGCTCTGCTGGCCGCCGGCCCTGCCGCCCTCGTGTTTGGCCCCGAAGATCGCGGCTTGAGCAACGAGGAGCTGGCCCTTTGCCATCGCCAGATCCAGATCCCCACCGATGCGACCTATCCCTCTTTAAACTTGGCCCAAGCCGTGGCCATTTGTTGCTATGAGCTGTACACCCTCGTCTGCCAGAGCCCTTCCCCTGCTCCTCCTATGCCCTCGCCTCAAAGGCTTGCCCCCTTCGAGCTGCTGGAGGGATTTTTCGACCACTTAGAAGCGCTGTTGCTGCAAATTGGCTACCTGCACCCCCACACAGCCCGCCGCAAAATGCTCAAGTTTCGCGCCCTGTTCCAGCGAGCCGGCCTGACCGTAGCCGAGGTGGCCTTGTTGCGCGGGATCCTGCGGCAACTGCAATGGAGCCAGGGATGCTCTCGTCAGGAACCTCTGGAAGCAAATGCAGCTCCCGTCCCGCCGACGCAACCAGATTCCAGCAGGACCCCATCTTGACCCCAAGGCTGGGCCTCCAGCCCCGCCCTACCGCTACCGGAAGCAAGCTAGAAGGGCGGCTTCCTGCTTTCAGGCGGCGCGGAGCGCTTGTCAAGAATCTTGAGGCTTTGGCCGTGGGAGAATATCAATGCTAGAGCTTAAGGGTGGCGCGGGGATCGTAGGATTGAACCCGCTGCAGCCTTTCGTAAAGTTCTCGCTCTTCTTCGGAGATCTGGGTGGGCAAATGGATCTGCACCACCACGTAAAAATCCCCCCGTTCTCCGTTGCCTTTGGGAAATCCCCTTTCCGCCAGCCGCAACTTTCGCCCCGGCTGCATGCCAGGTGGGATCCGCAGCTTCACCACCCCATCCAAGGTGGGCACCTCCACCTGGGCGCCCAAAACCGCTTCGCTGGGGCTGATGGGCAGATCGCAGTAAACGTCGAATCCCTCTAGGCGATAGAAGGGGTGGTCTTTCAGCTCAATTTTAAGGTACAGATCACCGGCACCGCCGTTGGGGTTGGGGTGGCCTTGGCCGCGCAGGCGAATCCGCTTCCCTGGCGTAATTCCCGGCGGGATGTTTACCTCGAGCACGCGATCCCCGCCCACCCGCAGGCGACGCTTGCCCCCCTCAAAAGCTTCTGGAATGCTGATCTGGATGGTGGCCTCAGCATCGTAACTGGTGTTGCCAGTGGATCCCGAAAATCCGCTGCTGCGGTCTGTGGTTTGGCTGCGCACCCGGCCCAGCAGTTGATCGATGAAGTCTTGAAAATCATCAAATTGGCTGAAATCGACGCCACTCCCCCCAAATCCGCTCCCCCCAAAGTCTTGGCTGAAGGGGCTGCTGCTGTAGGTGTAGGCATCGCGGCTGGAGCGAAACCCGCCCTGCTGATAGTATTGGCCAAATTGGTCGTATTGCCTGCGCTTGCTGGGATCCGAGAGAACTTCGTAGGCTTCGTTAATGTCTTTGAATTTCTCTTCAGCCGCTTTGTCGTTGGGGTTGACATCTGGGTGATACTTGCGGGCTAGGCGCCGATAGGCTTGTTTCACCTCATCGGCAGTGGCCGTTTTGCTGACCCCCAAAATCTTGTAGTAGTCCTTAAAGTTTTGCATGGAGGCGTCCGCAGGCAAATCGCTGAGAGTGGGCAGAAAACCACGAGGCTAGGCGTCCCCGGCAAGGGCTCCTTCCCTCCGACCTACTGAAGAAAATGAGGAGGCGGGCTAGACGCCATCGCCCATCCCGTCCCTCCTCATTATCGGCGCTACAAGTAAGGGCGGGATCCGCCCTGGGCCCGCGGCCCACGGAGGGATCCCTGAGCAGTCACTTGCTCTCGGTGAAGTCGGCATCGATCACATCATCGCTGCCGCCGGAGGTCTTCCCTGAGCCGGAAGCGGAGCTAGAGGAGGCCCCCGGCTGTTGATACAGCTCGCTGCTCATGGCGTAGAGAGCCTCTTGCAGCTCCCGCTCTTTGCTCTGGATGGCGCTGTCGTCCTCCCGCTGGATGGCCTCCCGCAGTTCTCGCACCAGAGTCTCGATTTGGCTGCGTTTGCTGGAGGAGATCTTGTCGCCCAACTCCTTCAACTGCCGCTCGGCTTGGTAGGCCAGCGAGTCGGCCTTGTTGCGGCGCTCAATTTTCTCCCGGCGGGCCCGGTCTTCGGCAGCGTATTTTTCTGCCTCAGCAATCATGCGCTCCACCTCTTTGCTATCCAAAGTAGAGGCGCCGGTGATGGAGATGCTCTGCTCTTTGCCGCTGCCTTTGTCTTTGGCCGTCACCTTGAGGATGCCGTTGGCGTCGATGTCGAAGGTGACCTCGATCTGCGGCACACCGCGGGGGGCCGGCGGGATCCCGTCCAGCTTGAAGCGGCCCAGAGATTTGTTGTCGCGGGCCAGCTCCCGCTCCCCTTGCACCACGTGGATTTCCACAGAGGTCTGCCCATCTTCGGCAGTGGAGAAGATCTCCGACTTGCGGGTGGGGATGGTGGTGTTGCGCGGGATCAGCTTGGTGGCCACGCCGCCCAGGGTTTCCACCCCCAAGGACAAGGGGGTGACATCCAGCAGCAGCACGTCTTTGACTTCGCCCGCCAGCACACCCGCTTGGATGGCCGCCCCAACCGCCACCACCTCATCGGGGTTGACACTTTGGTTGGGTTCTTTGCCCAGCAGCTCCCTCACCAGCCGCTGCACCGCCGGAATGCGGGTGGATCCCCCCACCAGCACCACTTCGTTGATGTCGGCCTTGGTGAGCTTGGCATCCCGCAGGGCTTGTTCCACCGGCCCCTTGCAGCGCTCCAGCAGGTCGGCACAGAGGTGTTCAAATTGAGCGCGGGAGAGCTTCAGCTCCAGGTGTTTGGGCCCATCGGCAGTGGCAGTGATGAAGGGCAGGTTGATGGTGGTTTCGGAAACGCTGGACAGCTCGATCTTGGCTTTTTCCGCGGCTTCCGTTAGCCGTTGCAGCGCCTGCCGGTCTTGCCGCAGGTCGATCCCTTCCATTTGCTTAAACTGCTCGGCCATCCAATCGACGATCTTCTTGTCGAAGTCATCGCCGCCCAACTGCGTATCGCCGCTGGTGGATTTCACCTCGAAAACGCCATCCCCCACTTCCAAGATGGACACATCGAAAGTGCCGCCGCCCAGGTCGAAGACGAGGATGGTCTCGTTGTTGCGCTTGTCCAAGCCGTAGGCCAAAGAGGCTGCCGTCGGCTCGTTGATGATGCGCAGCACTTCCAAACCGGCAATGCGGCCCGCATCTTTGGTGGCCTGCCGCTGCGAGTCATTAAAGTAAGCAGGAACCGTGATCACCGCTTGGGTGACCGGCTGGCCCAGGTAGCGGCTGGCATCATCCGCTAGCTTGCGCAGCACCATGGCCGAAATCTCTTCCGGCGCAAATTCCTTGTTCAGGCGGGGGGCGTATAACTTGACATTGCCCCGCTCATCCCGCCGCACCTGGTAGGAGACCCGCTTGGAGTCGGCATTCAGCTCATCGTACCTACGACCGATGAACCGCTTAACCGAGTAAAACGTGTTTTCCGGGTTGAGCACCGCTTGGCGGCGGGCCATTTGGCCCACCAGGCGCTCTCCATCTTTGGTGAAGGCGACCACCGAGGGTGTGGTGCGAGTACCCTCAGCATTGGCGATGACGGTGGGGACACCCCCCTCCATTACGGCGACAACCGAGTTGGTTGTGCCCAGGTCAATTCCTACAACTTTTCCCATCGGCTCCTTATTCTCCTCTTCTTGAGTACATTGCTTCGGTTACCGCCGCCAGCCTGTGTGAAGTAGCTTGGGCAGCCAATCTGTGAAAATCCGGCAGATGCTTGGTCACTTCCTGGGTCGATCCTAACCAGCTGGTTGGCGAGGCCAGGGCGAGAATGCCGCCCATTTCTCGGGGTTGAAAAGCGGACCCATTACGGATCTCCGTACCTGCTGTGTCCGGGCAAGCGGGATTGGTGCGGTTTTGGAACCTAGCTTTGAATGAGTTGCAGGGCTTCGAGGCTGCGGGCCACAACGGTTTCAGCCAGGGGAAGGTAACCCATAGTTTTGGCCAGGGATTGCCCTTCGGTGAGGGCCCAACGCAGCACGGCTTGCAAGGCAGCGGCCATGGCGGGATCCGAGTACCGGCGGTAGGTCAGGATCCAGGTGTAGGTGACGATGGGATACGCTCCAGAGCCGGCAGGATCCGGCACAAAAGCCCGCAGGTTTTCCGGCAGCTCAATTTCGCTCAAGGCCAGGGCCGAGGCTTCCGGGGAGGGGAGAATGAACTCGCCGCGGCGGTTCTCCAGAGCTGCCACCGACAGATCCAGCTCGCGGGCATAGACCGACTCCACGTAGCCGATCACCCCTTCGCTGAGGAGCATTTGGGCGCTCATGCCCTCGTTGCCCTTTACCCCAATGCCCACCGGCCACTCTAGCGACATGCCAACACCGATTTCTGAGGCCCAAGCCGGATCGATGGCGGCCAGGTGGCGGGTAAAGGTATCGGTGGTGCCGCTGCCATCGGAGCGGTAGCAGACGGTGATGGGCAGATCGGGAATGGTTAGCTCCGGGTTCAGGGCCAGGATCTCCGGATCCCGCCACTGGTCGATTTGGCCGCGAAAGATCTTCACCAAAACGGGTCGAGACAGCTTGAGTCCAGAAGGGATCCCCGGCAGGTTGTAGCCTACGGCAATGCTGCCTGCGGTCATCGGGATCATCACCACACCCCGCTTCACCTCGGCGATCTCGGCATCGGTCATGGCCACATCACTGGCGCCAAAGTCCACTGTCTGGTCAATAAATTGCCGGATCCCAGCGGCGCTGCCCACCGGTTGGAAATTGATCTCCACCTTGGGATCCACCTGGCGGTAATCGGAAAACCAGCGCAAGTAAAGAGGAGCCGGAAAGGTGGACCCGGCTCCGTTGATCAGCAAAACTTTGTCGGAGGACTGGCTGCCGGAGGCAGGAACGGGATCCCTGCCGCTGGGTTGGTCAGAACGGGATCCCCTTTGACAAGCACTCAAGGTAGCGCCGGTGGCCAATAAAGAAAGCAACACTTCTCGGCGACGGAAGCGGGGCAGTTGAGCCATGGTTCAGGTTCTCCGAGGTCACCGCCCCGATCCTTGTCTTGCCCACGGGGCCCTGTCAAGGGTTGCCGGCGAGAGCTCTTGGGATCCCGTGCGTGGCCCACTTTCCCCAGGTGGCTGTCTTTCCCTCTGCGCCATCCCCGTATTCCTCGCTACGCTTCCCAGCAAAACTCAGGATCCAACCCAAGTCCAGAAAGGAAAGACAGAAAATGGAGAATTCAAGAGAAAAACAAAGAAAAACAGCGCAAACAAGAGATTGAGCGAGCTGAGTTCTGCGGCAGTTGAATAGAGATCCTCAAGCTAAACCCTTGTCTGGCAAGGCTTAGCGGTTTTTGGGCCTGAGTCCCCCCGCATTGGAAAAACCTTGACATATTCTGGAATAGGGCAATATATTGTGGATTCTGTGCAGAAATCCTGCGCTGTTCACATCTCGGTATCTGGGGGACTACTATGCCGACTTTGACTCGTTCTCCCTGGACACTGCGAGACAGCGAAAAGCTCTATCGCATCTCAGGTTGGGGGGATCCCTACTTCCGTATCAACGCCGCCGGTCATGTGGAGGTGACCCCACAGGGCTTACAGCAGCAGGAACCGGGCATTGACCTGTACCACTTGGTGATGGATCTGGTGGCGCGGGGCCTGCAGTTGCCCCTCTTGATTCGCTTTCCCGAGATCGTGGCCGACCGCATGCGGCGGATTTGCGAGAGCTTTCAGCAGGCCATCCAGCGCTTTGGCTACCCCAACGTCTATCGGGGGGTTTACCCCGTTAAGGTGAACCAGCAGCGCCACCTGGTGGAGGAAGTGGTGAAGCACGGTCGCGCCTACCACTTTGGCCTGGAGGCGGGATCCAAACCGGAGCTGTTGATTGCCCTGGCTCTGCTGGATACTCCTGGGGCTTTGTTGATCTGCAACGGCTACAAAGACCGCGACTTTATGGAGACGGCTCTCTTGGCCCAGCGGCTGGGGCGCACACCCATCATCGTTTTGGAGCGGCTGCAAGAGCTGGAGCTGGCGCTGCAGGCTGCCGACCAACTGGGCATTGACCCCATCTTGGGGGTACGGGCCAAGCTCTCCGCCCAGGGCAGTGGACGCTGGGGCACCTCGGCTGGGGATCGGGCTAAGTTCGGCCTCACGGCCACCGAGATTTTGCAAGTGGTGGAACGGCTGCGGGAAGCGGGCAAGCTGCATTGTCTACGCCTGTTGCACTACCACATCGGCTCCCAGATCTCGATGGTGAGCGTGCATGGACGGGCCGTGCGGGAGGCCAGCCAAATCTACATCGAGCTGGTCAAGCTGGGGGCACCCATGGGCTACCTGGATATCGGCGGTGGCTTGGGGGTCGATTACGACGGATCCCAGTCCCCCAATCCTTTTTCCCAGAGCTACAGCATGGAGGACTACGCCGCCACCGTGGTGCAGACCGTGCTGACCGCCCTAGAACCCCACGGGATCCAGCCGCCGGTACTGGTGACCGAAAGCGGGCGCGCCCTGATGTCCCACCAGTCGGTGCTGGTGTTTGACGTGCAAGATGTCAACGCCGCCAGCCCCTACCCCATGCCCACCCAGCTTACTTCCGATGCAGAGGTGATCCAGAAGCTAAACCAGCTCTACTACCAAATCCAGCCCGATACTCTGGTGGTCAACTATCGCCGTTGTCAGGAGCTGAAGGAGGCCGCCCTGCGCCAGTTCACCGAGGGATCCCTCAGCTTGCAGGAGCGAGCTGAAGTGGAGCGGCTGTTCTGGAACTGCTCCGACAAGATCTGCACCTTGGCCTACGAGCAGCACCAAGCAGGGCACCCCGTGGCAGTGGATCTCCTGGATCTGGACGAGATGCTGGCCAGCATCTACTACGGCAATTTCTCCCTGTTCCAATCCCTGCCGGATAGCTGGGCCATCGACCAGGTCTTCCCCATCATGCCCATCCACCGTCTGGATGAGGAGCCACGCCAATGGGCCACCCTGGCCGATCTCACCTGCGACAGCGACGGCAAGATCAACCGCTTCTTTGGCGAAGACGGGCAAATCACCTCGGTTTTGCCGCTGCATGATCCTGACGGGCATCCCTACCTACTGGGGGTGTTTCTGGGGGGTGCCTACCAGGAGATCCTAGGGGATCTGCACAACCTGTTTGGCGATACCAACGCGGTGCATATCCGCTCCCGCCCCGGCGGCTACCACGTTTCCCAAGTCATCAAGGGGGACACCATCGGCGAGGTGCTGAGCTGGGTGCAGTACAACAGCGAAGATCTGGTGGAGACCCTCCACCACGCCACCGAGACCGCCCTGCAGCGAGGGCAGATCACGCTGGATCAAGCCCGCGCCTTGCAGCAGCACTTTGAAGACAATCTGCGGGCCTACACCTACTTGCACTGAAGGTGGTGTTCCTCGAAAAAATCCCTAAAACCAAACAGGGATCCCGGCCTAAAACCGGGATCCTTTTTGCTTCCAGATCAAACCAAATCAAAACCAGATCAAAAATTTGTCGATCACAGACGCACCGGACTGTCCAAAGCCAAGTTAATCGTTTGGTTAGGGCGCAACACCACGACTTGAGGTGCTGTGATATTGCCCACCGCCACTCCGGCTCCGGCTCCGCCAATGACCCCTAAGGCAGAAACGCCTCCTGTGAGCAAGCCCAGCACCGTACCCCCCACAGCACCAATGGCTGCATCTTGAGCAATCGCTTCGGCAGAATAGTGGCGCGGGTCTTTCTCAGTGTGGATCAAATCAGTGGATCAAATCAGAAGACATCTGCACCGAGTAAAGTCGCCCATTGGCAATCAAAGCTGTGCCGAAGAACCTGGCCCCTCCCTGAGTCGGTCGCAAGCTGCCTCGCACCTCGCTGCCTGCTGGGATTACCAATTGGCCGCTGCCGTTGTAGATGTCCTGGGCTACCCGCAGGGTAAGTGGGTGGGTGCTGTTGGGACTGAAGTACTGGGGCTCTTCTCCCTTGAAGCTTTGGATGGGAATGATGGTGCCCGGCTGCAGTTGGCGCACTCCCAAATCAAACAAGTGCTGGGCAGAAGCAGATGGCATTGTCAACAGACCCATGCTGGGGATGGCTAAGCCAATCATCGCTGCCGAAAGAACACGAATGCTCATAAAAATTCTCCGGTAAATGTTCGATCAAGATCCCAACGGAAACACAAGCCCTTGCGGGCCATCTTAAAGATCAAGCCCGACGAACAAAGCTAATTAACGCCAACAAAACCAAAGCCCCAACGGTAGCCATCAACAAACTTCCCAAAAGACCTGTGGCCGACAGGCCAAGCAAATCGAAGAGGAACCCGCCAAAAAATGCCCCGCAAACACCAACGATTATGTTGCCTATCAATCCAAATCCGTAACCGCGTCGAATATTCCCTGCCAGCCAACCCGCCAGGGCTCCGATCAAGAGAAACCAAAGGATACTGTCCATAGAACCTACTTCTCCATAGTATGCTGTTTCTACAGCATACCTATTGTTGTGAGAAAATAAATTCCCTGAGAACCAACCTTCTGTACACTTGGCACACTTGACGCCCACTTGACAAATTGGTAGCCTCTGCCGAGAACAGATCGTTATTTGTCTTTTAATATACAGACTCTGTAGATTTAATAGACTGACTCTATAGAAAAGAAGATGGGAATTTCATGAATGCTAGAAAGGGATCCCCTGCTTGCTGCAGCTTCACAATACCTAAACCTCAAACAAAAAAAGACTGGCAGTGTGAGGTCTACCAGTCTGAGTCAGTTCCCTGTGAGTGAGCTGATGCCGTCGTTGCCAACGTCTTCAACCCGATTCCCAGTTTGTGTTGCTTTTTGCCATTTCGAAGTGATTCAGATCACTTGAAACTTGAGGAGCCCGCAGCTTTGGCGAGCACTCCTGTCCTGATTTCTTCGTACAGGGATCCCCCATCCCCACCCCTATGAACCCTGAGGCGACAAAGGGAGCATCTCAAAACCAATCAAAACAAAGGCAACTGCTCCTCTTCCACTGGGGCAAGGCTTGAAGATCCCAGCTCCTCCCAGTTGGGGGCCCAGTCTTGTAAAGGATCCACATATTCCTCCAACAACTGACGGGCCGCGGCCAGCAAATCGTTGTGCAAGGGGGCCAGATCGCTGCGGTCGGCCAGATACTGCTCCAGAGCCGTCAGGGGCTCAAGTCGGCTGGGATCCCATCCCGGCAGACGGATGCGGCTGGGGCTGACCACTTCTGGGGCGATGGTGTAGCTAAAAGCAGGGGCAAGAGCGTTGTGCAGAGCCCGCTCATCAATGCACTCTAGCTGGTCGGGCCGTATGCGGTAGATCAACCGCAGGATGGAGCCGGCCACGGGGGCCTTGGCGATGGCGGCCAGCAGCTTGGACTGCACCTGCTGGGGTGGATCTGCGCTCAGATCCAGGCGAATGGTGTGAAAGGTACGGGTTGGCAGGGGCAAAAATTCATAGCTGGCCCCCGTAGGGGTGACTTCCACCAGCACACAGCCTTTTTCCTCTTTTTCTTCGCCAAAATCCACCCGCTCAATGCTGCCGGGATAGAGCATCAAGGGATCCCGACACAGCACCTGGTGACGGTGTACATGCCCCAAGGCAACATATTGATAGGCAGGCCGAGCCAGCAGCGAAAGGGGCACCGTAAATCCTCTGCCCACCGAAAGATGGCGTTCTGCTCCGTAGCGGGCTGTCTCCACCATGACGTGAGCCAACAAAATCGCCGGGATCCCTGGCTGCAGGGTGCGGATCTCCCCTTCTAGGGCTAGGCGGAGGCGCTGCAGGAGCTGATGCGCGAGGATTTCCCCTTCAAGCGCCAAGCTTTCCTGTTGGGCGAGTAGAGCAGAGCGACTCAGCCAAGGTAAAGTGGTCACCTGCACCGGGCCACCGCGAGTTTCGAGCCGATGAGTTTCCAGTCTGTCCCCCACAATAAAGCCTGAGACCCCCAAAGCGCGGTAGATAGCCAGGCTGTTGCCTCCCTGTCCCTGCCCGTACTGATCGTGGTTGCCCACCAACAGGACGGTTGGGATCCCTGCATCGGCCAGGCGGCGAAACTGTTGGGCAAAAAGCTCTTGATGGAGAGGGGGGGGTGTCGCATCGGGGAAAGCATCGCCCCCAAACAACACCAGATCCACCGCTTGGTTGAGAGCATGGTCAATGCACAAGCGCAAAGAAGCTACAAAATCTTCCAAACGGGTATTCAGGCCGGTAGCTGGGTTAATGTGGCCGTAGGCAAGACCACTGCCCAGATGAATGTCGGAAAGATGTAGCAACCTTACCATCTTGGGCGCTCTTGGAGACTTTGCAGCTCTCCCATCTGTTGGGATAAACCTTGCCGTTCGCGTTAGCGGGACGGAGTCCTTTGGTTGTCCAGAATGGCAAACCCAGGGTTGAACAATCTTTGCTTAGGCTTGGCGGCGGGGCCTGGCTCGATCCAAACGCAGAGGCCGGCCCATGAATTCCTGCCCGTTCGCGCTCTCGATGGCTTCGTCCTCCTCAGCTTCGGTTGCCAGATCCACAAACGCGAAGCCTCGTGTCTGACCTGTCTCTCGGTCTATCGGGATTGTAACCGACTTAACGTTCCACCTCTGCTGGAAGAAAGCTTTTAGTTCTTCTGTTGAGGCTTTATAGTTTAGGTTCCCCACAAAAATGGTCATGGCAATTCAAGCAAAGTAAGTCACCAATCAGCAAGGGTGGCAACAAAGCTCCAGAGTACTTCACTTCTATCATGGAGCCCTGCCGAATCGCCGAACATGACGGGATGTAAAGGGATCCCTGCCGGAAAATCTTCCCCCTTCCCCATCCAAAATGCACCTTTGTCCAACTTGACGGGCCTGTACTTTTTCTGCCACTGGGTTGAGGTTCTCTGCCCTCGCCTCGGCCAAGCTCCCTTCCGGCACGTCGAGATCCGGCATCTTGTCACGTTGTTGCGATTTGTTAAGATATGTATTATCCTGCTTGCACTACCTGGCCAGATCTGCGCTGTTGGAACTCTTTGCAGACCTCTCTACCTGAGCACCCTGAGGTGATAATGATGGATGAAACGCTAGAGCTCTCTTTGGAGCAGCAATTTCGCCAGCGGGCTTTCGAGACCTTGGTTTCTCGCATGAGCCCCGAGCAGGCCAAAGACATTTTGGTCAAACTGCACAAGCAAATGCTGTTGCAGGAGGCCACTTACCGCCAACTGCTGCGTCATTCCCTCAGCGCCTGATGCACGCCCTTTCGCTTCCCACCTGGTGGATTCACATTGCCAGCGTCTTGGAGTGGATCGCTGCTATTGTGCTCGTGTGGCAATTTGGGGAGCGGGTGGGCCAGCCCGAATGGCGAAGTTTGAGCTGGGCGATGCTGCCTGCTTTGTCGGGGGCAATGTGCGCAATCACCTGGCACTGGTTTGACAACGACCCCAAGTTAGACTGGGTGGTCACTGCACAGGCCAGCTTCACCTTGCTGGGCAACTGTACCCTGGCTTGGGCTGCCTACCGCATTTGGCGAGCTGAAAGGGTGGATGAGCCTGCACAGGAGGGGGATCCCGACTAGGCGATGAACAGTTTATTTGCCCTCTCTCTGCTCCCTTACTTGGTCTTTTTATTCTTTCTGTCGCGGCTGCGCCGGATCCCACGTTTGGCTTTGGTTGGATTTTGGCTGTTGTTGCTTTTTGTGGCCGTCAGCATCCCGGCAGGGCTGTACGCTCAGATGCACTACGGCACTTCCTTGGCCAATGTGGATCCCTTGCATGGAGGGGCAGAGGCTTTTCTCACCCTCTCCAATATTTTGGTGGCCTTGGGCTTTAAGCAGGGAATTGACCAACAGGCCCAACGACTTCCAGAGGCTGGCGACGGCAACCCTGAGCCATGATCATCCCAAACAGGTCCCTACCCCCTCTTCAAAATCAAAAAGGAGAAGAGAGTTAGGCAACAGTGGTTTCGGCGCAACTGGGACTGAATGTAGAATAGGGATCCAGGCCTGATACCTGCTGTTATTCTGTGAGATCTGCCAGATGGTGGCTACCCTTTCTGTTGCTGTTCCCAAAGTGAAGCTGAAGCATCCGCCCCTGCACATTTATCGCATGGGGGACAAGGTGCTGCGGCAGCCGGCCAAGCGCATCAGCCAGGTCAACGACGAGATCCGCCAGCTTGCCCGGGACATGCTGCAGACCATGTACAGCTTTGATGGGATTGGTCTGGCGGCTCCGCAGGTTGGCATTCCCAAGCGCATGATTGTGGTGGATCTTTATCCCGATAAGCCGGAGGTGCCACCGCTGGTGCTGATCAACCCGGAGATTCGCGAGTACATTGGCGAGGCCGTTGCCGGGCAGGAGGGTTGTCTAAGCATTCCGGGGGTGTTTTGCGAGGTCGTGCGCCCAGAAGGGATTGTGGTTTCGTTTAAGGATGAAACGGGGCGGCCCCGCACCCTTCGAGCCGACGATTTGCTGGCGCGGGTGATCCAACACGAAATCGACCACCTCAACGGCGTGTTGTTTGTGGATCACGTGGAAAACGAGCTGGTGCTGGATCAAGAGCTGCGCAAGCACGGCTTCCAGATGCAGGATGTGCAACGCAAAGGCAAGCCCTCTGCTGCCCCCCGCTGAAGCCTTGCTAGATGAGTGTCAGTTTAGTGGTTTAGTCTAGTGTTGCAAGCGCTGGGCCAAGAGCTGCTCTTCCAGAGCGGCAATACGGTTGTAGGCAGCGGTTAACTGGGCACTCAGGCGCTGTATTTGGGCTTCGGGGGCCAGCTCATGCCCCATGCTGCGGTTGCTCACCACGGTGGGTTCATCATCCAGCAGGAAGTTGTGGCTGCCATCTTCCACCAAGTCTGAGATTAGAACGCTGTAACGGGAGGGGGCGGGGGTGTTTTTTTTGGCTTCCTGGGTAGCCAGGAGAACAGCCACCACCTGCTCGGGCATCCGCTCGATGGCAGCTTTTAGCTCCTGTATTTGCGACTCCAGACGCTCAAGGTAGTGCTGCACTGCTTCGCTCATAGCTGCCCCAGTTTTCGACTACCTTCATTGAAAAAGGCAAATTTCGGATCCCCTCTTCTTCCCCCAGATCATTTAACGATTGCTTCCGGGGGGTGTTCTCTGAAACTCAGGGGTTCCCTCGCAAGCCAGAATTGAGGTGCGCCTTTTCCGGAGATTTTGGTTTTCCGGTCATCCATTTCCGAAGCAAAAAGCTGTGCAGATGCAGGATGCTGTTCAGGGATCCCGACCGCGGGGCTACACCTTGCCGGTTTTCGCCGTTGCTTCGGCCAGGGCTGCTCTTCACCACCTTCTGGGGATCCCTTTGGAGAAGGAAGGGGGGCGCTTGGCGATTGCGGTGCAGGCTGAGCCCCGGTCCCTTGAGGCTTGGATCCGGATCCCAGTGGAGCAGGTAGCTGCCTTGGAGAAGACAACAGCTCTGGCCATTACCCGCTCGGATCCCGGCCCCCACCTGGATCTCACCCGCGACACGCCGGTCTGGGCTTGGGCCAGGCTAGAGGATAGGGATCCCGAGGATCCC
Organism: Synechococcus sp. R55.8; assembly: GCF_047461895.1. Taxonomy (NCBI): domain Bacteria; kingdom Bacillati; phylum Cyanobacteriota; class Cyanophyceae; order Synechococcales; family Synechococcaceae; genus Synechococcus; species Synechococcus sp. R55.8. The sequence goes on from NZ_JANSIB010000020.1 coordinate 15,511, forward strand.
CCCTTGATCTTGGAAGCCGGGGAAGGGCTGGGGCGGCAAGCCGATGGCAGCCCGGCCATTTATGCCTATGCCCGCCGTTTGTTTGAGATCAATCTTTTGCCCAGGATCCCCCCCGATTGCCGGTTGCGGGTTCGCATTATCTTACCTGAAGGAAAGCTGCTGGCCGAGCGCACCTCCAATGCCGCTTTTGGGGTGCTGGAAGGGCTGGCCCTGTTGGGAACGCGGGCGGAGGTGGAGCCTTCCTCAAGTGTTGAGAGCTTAGAGCAAGCCCGCCAAGAGCTGCAACAAAAGTTGGAGCGGCACAAGCATTTGATCTTTTGCGTGGGCAGCCATGGGCAGCAGGTGGCGCTGCGGCAAGGGATCCCGGAAGACCAGATCCTGCGAGTAGCCAATTGGATAGGGCCGTTGCTGGTGGAAGCGGCGCTGCGGGGGGCGGAGTCCATTCATTTGATCGGCTACCACGGCAAGCTGATCAAGCTGGCAGGGGGGATCTTCACCACTTCCAGCCACGTGGCCGATGCCCGCTTGGAAATTCTGGCGGCAGCCCTGATCCGGCGTGGGGGAACGGCAGAACAGGCGCGGCAGGTGTTGGAGTTGCGGACAGTAGAGGCAGCGGTGCACTATCTGGATGGCCTTGGCTGGGCAGCACCCGTGATGGAGGAGTTGGCCCGTCAAATCCTGGAGCGAGCCGCAGGCTATGTGCAAAAGTATGCCGGTCGATCCCTGCTGTTGGCGGTGACGTTGTTCGACCGACAGGGGCAAATCTGCGCCCAGGTGGGGATCCCATAATGAGGTCATTTCGATTGAGACGAGGACATTGCAATCCCCCCGGATCCTCAACCATTTTTCTCCCGAAGTGTCTTAAGCGCTCCGTGCCGCCAAAGGCAACCACCCCCGGCTCCTCTCCCTTTAGTCCGTGCTCCAAAAGTCAATCCCTCTGCTCGAAACCCGCTGAGCAACGGTGGATCCCGGCCAAGACCACATAGGAGAGCGTTACGGCTGAGGAAGCAGATCCACTTTCCCAGCCACTGCCAATCAGACTCAGGTTGGCACTAGGATCCCACACCTAGTTCCCGGAGATGTTGACACTATCCACCTGCCAGCGAGTGGCCGAGCCGGAAGCTGTACCAGAAGAGCGATAGCGGAAGGCAATGTAAACACGGTTGGAAGGCTGGATCCCAGCCAGAGAAATCGGGCCGGAGTCGACGAAGCTGCCCGTAGAGAGAGTGGGAATCGTCAGAGCAGTCCAAGTGGCTGCATTCACTGCCGCTGGAGTGCCTGCACCGCTGTAGTTGGTGGAGTAAAGAACGCTTAGTTGTTGCGAAGGAGGAAGGCCGTTATCGCTAAAAGAACTCCGATTGCGGAAGGTCAGAACTGGGTTGCTGACGGAAGCCAGGTTCAGAGGAGGAGTGATCAGCCAGTCATTACCCGGTTGCTGACCGTTGAAAGCGTTGGCCTCGGCAAGGGAGTTGACACAACGCCAGGAACGACTGGTGTCGCCGTCCACATCCACAATCTGCCAGCCGGCTGGAGCAGGGTTGCAGTTATCAAAGCCTTCAGTCAAACGCAGGTTAACGGAAGGAGTAGTTGGTGTCGGTGTGGGCGTCGGCGTCGGTGTGGGCGTCGGTGTCTGGGTGGGCGTCGGCGTCGGTGTTGGGGCCGGAGTCAGGTTCAAGCCAACGAGCACCGGATCGTGGTCGGAAGAGCGGAAGGGATCGCTGGCGTAGAATAGGCTCTGCTGAGAGGGACTCTTGAAGCTCAGGGTGTAGTCCAAGCTCACGGGCTCATCAGCGTTGATGTGCCACTTAGCTGAGCCTGTAACTTGGGGTCTCAGACTGCTGTTGGCCAGGGCATGATCCAGAGATCCCCACTGTCCTTGGAAGCTAAAGGAGTAGCTGTTGGAGCCATTGAGGTTGATGAACCCGCCCGCCTCCAGAGTTTTGATCGGATCCTCCATAGCGTAGGAGTTGAGATCCCCCATAATCAACACATCCGGATCGGTGGAGCCAGTTGGATTGGTGGCGAGCCAGCTCAAGAGTTGCTGAGCGGCCCGGGTGCGGTTGCCGTTGCAATTGCCTTGGAAGGGATCGTTGTCAATAGGATCGCAGGGAGAACCCTTGGACTTGAAGTGGTTGACCACAACAGTGAAGGTGGCGTTGTTGCTCCGCTGCCGGAAGGTTACAGCCAGAGGAGGACGATGGAAGCGTCCGGGGCCTTGGGTGAATTCCCCTGTGTCCAGGAAGGCCGGGTTAGTGCCGGGGGCAATTTCAACCGTAGCTGGCTTGTAGATAAAGCCGTTGGTGATGGCATCGCCGCCCAGGTTGGGCACTCCAACATTCACAAAGGCGTAGGTTCCTGCCCCCATGACCTGGTTGAGCCCGTTCACCAAATCCTGAATGGAACTATTCGAACCGTATCCATCGTTTTCTAACTCGTTGAGGCCTACGATATCGGCATCCATGCGGCGAATAGCCTCGATGAGCTTATCCCGCTGGCGGGTGAACTCGGTGGCGTTGCTGGCTCCCCGACAGGAGGAGTTATTGGGGAAGCAGGCGTTGCCGAAGGTGTTGAAGTAGTTGAACAGGTTAAAGCTAGCTACCCTCAGGGAGCCCCCTACTGAGGGTGGGTTTTGCGGGCGAGGGTTGGTGGCTGTAAACCTGGGCAAGTTGTTGGGATCATTGGGGTGGATACGGTAGTCGATGGTCGCATCCACATCGCCACTGACATTCCGGCCTCGCAACTGGGTCATGATCCCGGTGATGTTGCTGACGCGATCGCCGCCGCGCACAGTGTTAGCCGCGCTCAGGCCACCCGGAGTGGGGTAGATAACCGGATCTGGGTTTTGGGTGAGCAGCCGGTCATCAATGCGAATCCGCTTTCGGTCGTTTTCCGCTTGAATGGCAGCTGCCTGGCTGGGAGCCGCAATTTGCGTAGGAGTGAACAACCGCTCTGTGGCCACACTCAGCTCCCCGTGGCGTCCCAGCAAGAAGGAGTCGGTTACAAACAGGGGCTGATTTCCAAATGTGACCAGCATTCCTTCCAGAGCTTCCCTTTGCTCCGCGGTCAGCGGTAGAGAGATCTGCACTGGGGCCGGCAACGGATTGTCAGAGCTACAGACAGTAAAGCTGGTGACGTTGGAGAGCTGGGTTTGCTGGCGGAACTCAGCAACCGTTCCGGTCACCTGAACCCTATCCCCAAGCCTGACGTTATTAGCTGTGCCACTGAAAACGAAGATGCCATCTGATGTGGCGGGATTCCCGTCACCATCATCTTGTAGGTAGTAGCCCTGGAGATAGGTTTGGCCAGCCACCCCCTCATTTTCAAAGTCTCCTACTACGATTCCAGAAACCGTGACTGTTTGGTTCACCAGGGGGGAAGTGAAGCCAGTGCCCTGGACAGTGCCAACTGGGATCAGGTTGGCGTTGGGATCACAGCCTCCCGGCGTGGGCGTCGGTGTTGGCGTGGCTGTGGGTGTTGAAGTCGGGGTCGG
>NZ_JANSIB010000020.1:19100-28873 GCF_047461895.1 Synechococcus sp. R55.8
GTCGGTGTGGGCGTCGGTGTTGGCGTGGCTGTGGGTGTTGAAGTCGGGGTCGGTGTGGGCGTCGGTGTTGGCGTGGCTGTGGGTGTTGAAGTCGGGGTCGGTGCTGGCACAGGTGTAAGTATTGGCAAAAGAGTTCTTCTGGAGCCGCACCCTTGCAGAGAAACCAAAAGCACCAAACCAAAAACTAGCACCGCAATTGATTGGGCAACACGACGCGAAGTAACCCTAGACCACATCTGCTTCACTCCTCCCGAAACTTCAAAGGATCCCGTATTTTTACCGTCTGTATGGATACCATCTTCAGGAAGGAATCTGAGTAAAGGGGCAGTTAAGGTACGCTTAAGAAGACAAGAAGTTACCCCCGCCTGAGTCAAAACTCAGGGGAGAACATGGGCAGGCTTTTTCCCCTAATCCCCCAATTCGGGATCCGGTCGTACCCGCACCCCCATCTGGCGCAGCAGGCGTAAAGAGTTTTCTGGCCCATCGATCATCTGCTGCTCGTTGATCCAGTAGGTGGCAATGCCCAGGTCTTCTAGAAATCGCACATAGGGATCTGGCGGTGGCCCATCGAAAACGGCGGCCTTCTGAACGGAAAAGCCCTGCTCGATCCAAGGGCCGAGGGCAAAGCGCTCATAGTAGAGCAACTGTCCCACCACTTCCTGCAAAGCCTCTGCCGCATCCTTGTGGTGCAGGAGCTTCACTTCGGCCAAAAGCAGATGCCCGTCCGCCACGGCCAAAAAGTCAAAGGTATGCTGATCCTCCCGGACTTCCAATCCTGCCAGGCGGAACCAGCGGCGAAACTGGTGCAAGATCTCGTTGTGGCGCTCGCTGCGCTCCAACTGACGTCGACGGCGGCGTTCTGCCATCAGCGGGTCTGTCCCGGCGCTGTGAGGGATCCCACTGCTGCGGAACTGGGGCGGCTCATCGGGATCCAAAACCACCTTGCCCCCGGCAGGTTGATGCAGGAGGGGCGGCATCTGGGGCAAGAGTTCTGTGGATCCCCACTCCACCTCTGGCTGCTGAGCCCAGGTAAGCAGGTGTCGATTCAAGGGGTGCTCAGGGTGGGTGTCGAACAACAGGCGCAGTTGAGACTGGCTAAACTGAAAATCCAGACGAAATTGCTCGATGGAGAGGCTGCTCCGCCCCTTTTGCAAAGTTTCCTGGCCAAAGTAAAGCATCACCAAGAGCGGGTAAATCGGCAGCGGACGATGGGAGGGAATGAGCATCGCCCACATGTCATCCGTCCAGTGGGGGAGCAGGATCTCGGCCTGTTTGCCTTTGCCCACCACCTGCAACATTTTGGGGTGTCCCGGCTGCCAGCCACAGGGGTGATCGTCAAAGCCGCAAGTCTGCCGCCCTTGATCCACGCTCAAAGGGTAGCGCCCGTCATAAAGGCGGAAAGGACAGAGATCCCGGTCTTCGGCCAAAAAGCGCTCGTCTTGCCACAAGTGGGCCGCCAAGGCATGACAGCCGATCCCTTCCTGGCTGTTGCAGGCTTTGAGCCAGCGCCGTTCCGCCAGTTTCCCGCCCACTTTGCTCGGGGCCAGGGGCCGGATCAAACCGTTTTCCCCCTGGTTGAACAGAGGCCACACCAAAGGCTCGCCGGTTTCGGGCAAGGTCGGTAAAAGAGGGTGGGTTTTGCTGTAAAACGGGTCGCAAATGCGCTGGGCCACTTGCTGCAAGGGCAGTCCGCGAGGGGATCCCACCCAAGGCAGCAGAGATCCCGATCCAGCCTGAGCACGGTGATATTGGATGGCCAGAGCCACCTCTAGCCCTATCGGACGGAGTTCCGGCGTGAGCTGCCGGTAGCGCTGCAGCAGCCGGGAAGCCTGCACAAACAGGTCGTAGCGCCGAACGGGAACTGCGTCAGCCATAGTGTTGCAGGAAAAACTCCCCACTGCCTTGGGCAAGAGCTGGCACAGACAAGCACCATGGCCTCAAGAAATGAGACCTTGGCAACTGTCTCTGCAGACCCTGACCTTGCCGAGGATATCGGGCCGACACCCATTCCCCTTGGCGTCAGGTCAGTAGTCAGTGTAGTGGAGAAACCCAGGCGCGAGAAGATGCTGCCACCCGCTTGCAGGCTGTGGGAAAAATGCGCAGCAGGCCCTAACGCCACGGCCACCCAGGAAAGGGAAAGGGGCGCTCTGTCTCTGCATCGCGGTCGTACTCCGTAGGTCGGCCTGTATCCCCCTGAATCACCAAGCTGCCTACGTAATCGGCCTCTCGGTAGACGCGGGCAATTTGATGGTGGATTTGGGCCATGTCCTCGGCGGAGACCACGCCATTGTCGGTGGCTTTGTAGAACTGGATCGTGACCCGAATGGGAAAGCGGGGATCCCGCTTGATGTCGAGGTTGTTGACCTCGGTGAAGGGGCCTTCCACCGGCCCATGTCCAATGACAGCGGCTTCTACATTGCTGAGGCCAGCCAGGTTGGCTGCGGGTCCGGAATTGACAGAGATATCCTCAACTTCCCTTCGCGGCGGCTGCCGCTGCTGGAGAGGTACTTGGATCACCATCACCAGGTTCAGGGCTTCTTCTGCTACTTCCGCCGAATGGGGATCTCTGGGGGTTGGGTTGGCGGCTTGCTCGGCCCGAAAATCGCTGAGGCGCTGCCCGGTGAGGCTGGCCCGTTCACCGTTTTGATTGAAGAAAAGGCGCTGGCCCCAAATAGCCCCGCCCACCCTATCTTCGGTGCGGTTCTCGATCACCGTAATGCTGGTGCCCTCGCGGGTGGCCAAAATGGCCAGTACGGCTGGGTTACCGGGATAGGATTGGTAGTTGAACAACACCGGGTTGAATTGAGCGGATCCCCCGGCAGGGATAGGCAAAAAGGCAGCTTGGGCGCTCACCAACACATGGCTATCCCGTGGAGCCAGCAGGGAGTTCCGGTTGCCGGCCCAAGAGCCGGGATCATGTAAGTAGCGGCGCAGATTCCCCAGCAGCTCTCGCAGCGACACGGGTTGCAAGGGCTTTCCTTTTTCATTGCCCACCAGCACCTGTAGGCTGTCGAGGGGCAGGTCGGCAGACAGATCGGCAAAGTTGGGGTAGCGGATCACCGGCATCAGGCTCAGCTCGTAGTGACCCGTTCTGGGGTTGAGCTGTTGTACCTGGATGGTCATGTCGCTGATGTTGGGGCCAAGGGCGGATCCCTTGTGGCGTCCGGTATCTTCCCAGGTGATGTTGACGATATCCAGCCCATACTGCTTTGCCAAGGCTCGCGCTTGCGGATCCCAGGTCATGGAGATCGTCTGGTCAATCACCTGCCTGTAGGCCAAGTACTCTGCCCACTCTGAAGGCGAGGGGGAAGAAAGGGACTGGTGGAGGGGAAAATCCATAGGGGTTGCCTGAGAAGTAGACACCATCGGCGGAGCGGCCAGGGAAATGCCCACCCAGCTCAGTGAACTCAGCAGCCAGGGGATGGGGGCGCGCATAGCAATATTCCTGAGGATTGGAAATTGGGGGACTATACCCTGACAATAGCTCCCAAAAGGGGAGAGGACGTGGCGGTTTCGCTTTTGGCAACCCCATGCTTTTGCCGGGATCCCAGGCCGCCTGGGCTACGATAAAAAGCTGTAGCACCCTTTCGAAATATTCCAGATCATGGCCAGTATTCGCCGGGATCCCGAGGTCAACGCTTCTGTAACTTCAACTTCTCCAGAGCCTCAGGCGCAGGTTCAGCCCTTGCCGCTGCATGTTATGTTCCGCCTGGGCCTGTTTCAGATGGGCTTGGGAATGATGTCGTTGCTCACTTTGGGAGTGCTGAACCGTGTCATGATCGATACAGAGCTGCTGGCCATCCCGGCCACAGTGGTGGGGGGATCCCTGGCCATGCACCAGTTGGTCTCCCCGGCTCGGGTTTGGTTTGGGCAGCTCTCGGATGCCAAGCCCCTGTTTGGCCTGCATCGCACCGGCTATGTGCGCCTGGGATCAGTGCTATTTGCCGTTTGTATCTTCCTGGGGGTGCAGGTGGTGTGGGGTTTGGGGGAGAGCTTTGCGGCCACGGGCTGGTCTGGAGCCACCTATGGCTGGATAGGCTTGGCCTGTTTGATGTTTGCCCTTTATGGTCTCTGCCTCAGCGCCTGCTCCACACCTTTTGCGGCTCTGCTGGTGGATGTGTCAGAGGAGGACAACCGCTCTAAGTTGGTGGGGATCGTCTGGTCTATGTTGATGGTGGGGATTGCCGGCGGGGCCATTGGCTCGGCAGTTCTGCTGCGGGGCTTGGATCCGGACAACCTGCAGAGCACCATTAATCGCCTCTTCATCATCATTCCAGCCGTGGTGATCCTGCTGGGGGTGATCGCCACCTGGGGGGTGGAAAAGCGCTATTCCCGCTACGGATCCCGTTCCACCCTGGCCGGACGGGAAGACCAAATCACCCTTGGCACGGCCATCAAGGTGCTGACCGCCAGCCGCCAAACTCTGATCTTTTTCGGCTTCTTGGTGTTGATGACCATGGGCCTGTTTATCCAACAGCCGATCCTAGAACCCTACGGCGGCGAGGTGTTTGGCATGACGGTGGCCCAGAGCACCCAACTCAATGCCTTTTGGAGTTTGGGCATTTTGGTGGGGATTGTGCTGACCGGATTTTTCATCGTGCCTAAGCTAGGCAAGCAGACAACGGCTCGTCTGGGCTGCCTGCTGGTGGCCATCTCTTTTGGGCTGACCATTGCCTCAGGGTTTACAGGCAATCCACGGCTGCTGCAGCTGTGCATGATCCTGTTTGGCTTGGCTTCTGGGATCACCACCAATGGCGCCATTACCCTCATGTTGGATTTGACGGCAGCGGAGACGGCAGGCACCTTTATCGGGGCTTGGGGACTGGCCCAGGCCATGTCCCAGGCGGTTTCCACCTTGCTCGGCGGGGCTTTGCTCGATCTGGGGCGCATTCTCTTCCCCACTTCTTCAGTGCTTGCCTATGCCACCGTCTTTGGGGTGGAGGCAGCGGTGATGTTGCTGGCCGTGTATTTGCTGGGACGGGTGAACGTGGCCGAGTTTCGCGAAAAGACCAACCGTGCGCTGACCCAGGTGTTGGCTCTGGAGCTGGAGGGCTAGCAACGCGGGGCCGACTCGTAGTGGGGGCAGCCCTGACAGGGCCCGCTGGGGTTGACGGCACAACGCAGCAAGGGCGAGTGAGCATTAAACCGACACGAGGGATCCCCCAGGAACCTTCCCACTTCCTGAGGTGGGGTGACCGAACGCACCAGGGCGCGGATCCCACACAGGTGGTATTTGCCTTGCCGGAGCCGGTAGGAATGACGCTTTTCCAGAACCAGGTAGTGCTGCTCTGCCAGTTGGACGTAGGTGCCCGGATGGGGACTGCTCTCCCAAGGGCATTCTTCCACCACCTCTCCCGAATCCGCGTCGATCCACTGAATGGGCAAGGTCGGGTTGATGGAAGACATAAGGCGCAAACGGAGCCAGTTTAGGGCAGCAGACTACAAAATGATGGACTGGGCTTGACTTGTGATTAACAAATTGTGCAACTTTTTCCGGCAACACTGAGTATGGCTGGTACAAATGTTCTCTCTTGTGTGACCTGGAGCCTGCTAATCTACAGAACTTCTACAAAGTTAAGTTAGAAAAAGCTGTACTCAGTGTAATGGATTTTCCGCAGCGGGCGGAGAACGGGATAGGTTGGGCCTGTGGCGGCGAAAAGACGGATGCTTGGACTAGCTGTTGGAATGGGCTTGGCGGGCCAGTTGGGTGAGAAAGGCCAGAGGATGACGGTTTTGGAGCTGCTGCCTAATCCGCTCTTGCAGGATTTCCTCTTGCCAGGGATCCCCAGAGGACAGCCACTCTAGGTAACTGAGCCCCGCCACCCGTGTCAGATAGGCCCCCGTCACTGCCTGCAGGGGGATCCCCATCACCATCAAGGGGCTGGCCTTGAGCAGAGAGCCCAAAGCCTGAGTAGCCAGCTCCAGCCCCCCCAGTTGCACCACCATTTGCGCCAAACTCTGGGCAATTTGCTGGGCCCGGCGCAAGGTAATGCGTCGGTCAAACACCTGGTGCAGTTCCCCAATCATGCGCGCCTGAATGGCTACTCCTGCCAGCACATCCAAAGCAGGAAGAGGGTTTGCCGCCAGGGCAGCAGCGGTGGCCCACTGCATCCGTTCCACGATCTGGCGACCCTGTTGGCGACGTTCTTCTTGGAGGGCCTGCTGGACGGCTTCGCTGAGAGTTCGGGTTTGCAACAAGGCATTGGCCAAGCGCAGGTGGGATCCCTTCTGCTGCAGCAGGTGAGCCATTTGTTGAATGAGGGCCTCTGTCTCGGGGGGCTGCGGCTCCCAAGTTTCCCGCACAGAGCCATCTTCGGAGTAGTAGCGAACCTTCAGGGGTTCTGGATCGGCGGCGATGGCCACCACCTGTTCGGCGGGGATCACACCGGCAGTGCGTCGGCGCAAATGGGCCAAGATGGTCTCCACATCCTCCGGCAGCATCTGATCGGTTTTGTTGAGGGCCAGGATGGTGGATTTGCCCAGCCGGGCCAGCTCCAGCATTTCGGCATATTCCGAAGCCAGCAGATCCCCGGCCACCACCAAGATCAGCAGATCGGCTTTCTGGGCTAAGGCGCGGGCTTCCGCTTCCCCTGCCCCTCCAATCGTCAGCAGCCCAGGTGTGTCGGTGAGGGAAATGGGGCTGTTCAAGCCCTCCAATTGGTAGGTGTGGATGGATCCCTGACGGGTGGTGCCCAGGGTGGGGGCTGTTTCGCCCACTGGTCGGCCCATCAAGGCATTGATCAACGAGGTCTTGCCGGCGGAACTGGTGCCGAACACCACCAGATGCAATTCCTCCTGGTTAAGCCGCTGATTGATCTCTTGCAGCTTGGCACGCAGGGCACGGCGACTGATGTCATTCTGCAGCTTCTGGATCAGGCGATCGGCATCTTCCAGATCGGCTTGCACCTGATTCCGAGTTAACTTAACCCGCCGCAGCGGTTGTGTCCGCTGGTTTGGAGTACTTTGCCGTCGGCCAGCCTGCTGCCACCAATGGCGCGCTGCCAGACCTGCTGCTGCTGTCCCTCCCAGGATCCCGGCCACTGCCAGATCCGCCAGCGGCAACGAATGGGGGGCGATAAAGCTATAGATCCCGCTAACCCATTGCAGATATTGGCTCAGGGCCGCCAAACCCAGCCCTGCCCACAACCACACCCAAGTGGAGCGCGACAGCACCATCCCAACCCACAGCCTGCCCAAATCTTCAAATCAAGCAACCCAAAATTGCTGAGCCATCCGAGTCGCTTCTCCAGCATAGGGCTTGCTGTAGCTGAGCATACAATTTTGTCAAGAGTTTTGCTGGGGATCAGCCACCCGCAAGTAAAAGAGGAAGGGGAAGCAGGAAGTCAAAAGCGCCCTCAGATCAACCGGCCCCATGAGCCAGGGATCCCCTCTCCCAAAATCGCCGGCGGCTCCAGCGGTGCCGGCAAAAACTCGCCCCCGCGATAATCCAACAGCTGTGCCAGCAGCAAGTAGCCCACCCCCAGAGCAATGGCCAGGATCCCTGTAACGATTGCTACCCACTTAGGCCGCTCCACGCTGAATCTCCCCAATAAAGTGCTGGATCTCGATGCTTCTATGATGCCCGAAGTGGTGGCCCAATTCCTAACGCGGCGGGATCAAGACTGCATCGATGACGTGGATGATGCCGTTAGAGGCTTGAATGTCTGCCACAACTACCTTGGCGTTGTTGATGCGGATCTGTCCTCCCTCGAGGGTGACCGTCACCGGGGATCCCTGTAAGGTCGCCACCTGCTGGCCGGCTCTGAGGGCGTCGGAAGGGGCCAAACCGGGAACCACGTGATAGGTGAGAATACCCCCCAGAGACACCTTGCCCCAGAAGTGGCTGCGATAAAGTTCGGTATCCTGGGGGTGTGATTGCTGGAGAGGAGAAAGGCCATGAACGGGATCCCGTCGTGGTTGCGGCAACTCCGCCGCTGGCTGCCCTGGGTTGCTCTGCTTCTCATTCTGGTCTTGATCGGCTACTGGGTGGGTCCTCGGCCCAGACCCTACCCCCAAGAGCCGGAGCTGCCCACCCTGGCCCCTCTGCCGCAGCACCCCCGCATCCGGGTGGTGTTCAACCAAAGCCGCGAGAGCACCTATCGGGATCCCTATCGCCAGATCCGCCGCTATGGCTACAACCTGGAAGAGTTCATCATTTCCCAGATTCGCTCCGCTCGGCAGTCGGTGGATATTGCCGTGCAGGAGCTGAACCTACCCCTGATTGCCCAGGCTCTGGTGGAGCGGCGGCAGGCGGGGATCCCTGTGCGTTTTATTACTGAAAACACCTACGTGCGAGCCTGGCACCAGCTCACCCCTGCCGAAGTGCGGGCGCTGGACGAGCGCAGCCGTCGCAAGTTCGAGGAGTACCGCAACCTGGTGGATGTGAACCGCGATGGACGGTTTTCGGCTGAGGAGGTCGCCACGCGGGATGTGTACGCCTTGCTGGATGGAGGCCAGGTGCCCTGGCTGGACGATACCGCCGATGGTTCCAAGGGCAGTGGCCTGATGCACCACAAATTTGTGGTGATCGACGGGCAGAAAGTCTTGACCGGCTCGGCCAATTTCACCCTCTCTGATATTCACGGGGACTTTGATGCGCCTGGCAGTGTCGGCAATGCCAACCATCTGCTGCTGCTGGACAGCCCGGAGCTGGCCCGCCTCTACACCGAGGAATTCGATCTCATGTGGGGCGATGGCCCCGGTGGCTTGACCGATAGCCGCTTCGGCGTGCAGAAGCTCAAGCGTTCCCTGGAAACGGTGTACCTTGGCGATGCCATTGTGGGGGTTCACTTTTCTCCTGCCAGCCGCTCCCTGCCCTATGAAGCCACCTCCAACGGCATCATCGCCGCCACCCTGGCCCAAGCCCGGCGACAGGTGGATCTGGCTCTGTTCGTCTTTACGGATCCGGGCATTGTCAACCAACTCAGGCAACTGCGCCAGGAGCGCAACGTAGAAATCCGCGGGGTGTTCGATCCCGGCTTTGCCTTCCGCGACTACAGCCGCACCCTGGAGATGTGGGGGCTGTTGCTCCCCGACGAAAAGTGCCAGGTGGAGGCGGCGCGCCTGCCCTGGACGCTGCCGGCCCAGTCTGTAGGCATACCCAACCTCGCCCCCGGCGATAAGCTGCACCATAGGTTTGCCATCATCGATCCCGGCACTCCTCAGGCCACGGTGATCACCGGATCCCACAACTGGTCGATGGCTGCCAATCACGTCAACGATGAAAACCTCCTGATCATCCGCAATAGCCGAGTGGTGGATCACTTTGTGCGGGAGTTCGACCGGCTCATTGCCGATGCCCGCTTTGGCCCCAGCCGCCGCCTGCAACAGCAGGCAGAAGAGGCGTCCCGTCGCTGCCCCAACCCCGTCCCCGTTGCCGCTTCCTTGCCTGAACCGGAGCCGGAGCTGCTGGAAGTCGAGGTCGTTCTTCCTCCTGAGGCGGGATCCCCTTCCCCGTCGGTTGCTTTTCCGGTGGCGTCTCCTGGGGGATCCCCTCGCGTTAACCTGAATACGGCCACGGCGGCGGAGCTGGAACAGTTGCCCGGCATTGGCCCCGCCCTGGCGCAGCGCATTATCGAGGCCCGCCCCTTCTCCTCTTTGGAGGATCTGCAACGGGTCAATGGCATTGGCCCAGCCCGGATTGAGCAACTGCGGGATCAGGTAACCTGGTAGGAGTTAGCCCCCTCTTGGTCAGGTTGAGGGCGCGGAGTGCTTTCGGAAGTTCATCCCAGAGCAGCTCCTAAAGGGCCTCTCCCCTCGAATAAACCCCAAAT